>QHOW01000202.1 GCA_003219435.1 Verrucomicrobiota bacterium
GTTATTGCGTAGGCGATAGAAACGCGCGCCGTCCGCCGGAATTACTCACCCGCGATCACGTCGCACGCTGCATCGTGCGCGAGATTAAAGAAGGGCGGGGGACTCCGCACGGTGGTGTCTATCTCGATATTTCCTGGATCAAAAAACGAATTTCGAACGCGGAGGAGCACATCAAACGCAAGTTGCCGAGCATGTATCATCAATTCAAGGCACTCGGCGACGTGGACATCACGAGGGAGCCAATGGAAGTGGGCCCGACCACGCACTACATCATGGGGGGCGTGCACGTGGATGCCGACACCCAGATGTCGGATGTGCCCGGATTGTTCGCCGCGGGCGAATGCGCGGCGGGAATCAATGGAGCAAACCGGCTCGGCGGCAATTCACTTTCCGATCTGATCGTATTCGGCAAACGCGCGGGAGAATTCGCGGCGAAATTCGCGAGCGAAAATTCGCATGGCAAGATCGACGACGATAAGGTCGACGCATCTGCGCGGGAAGCGTTAAAGCCGTTTGAAAACAGCGCCGGGGAAAATCCCTATTCAGTGCAACGCGATTTACAGGAAGTCATGCAGCACAATGTTGGAATTGTTCGTGACGAAGGCGAGATGCGCTCGGCGCTGGATCACCTGAAAACGTTTTGGGAACGCGCATCGTACGTCGGCGTCACGGGCAATCGCGATTTCAATCCGGGCTGGCACACCGCGCTCGATCTCAAAAACTTGCTCTCGGTTTCCGAAGCGATTACGCGCGCGGCGCTGGAAAGAAAAGAAAGCCGTGGTGCGCAGTTTCGCGAAGATTATCCGGAGAAAGATGAGCGCTTCTCGAAAGTAAACACGATCATTCACAAGGCTGCAGATGGAACCATGGAAGTTCGATTGGAACCTCTCTCGGAAATGCCCGATTATTTGAAACGGATTATTGAGGAGATGAAATGAGTTCGCGCAACAGACGATTGGGGAGCGCACGCGTCTCGCGTGCTGGCGATGGCGTCTCCGCTATCGCGGATTTTTGCGCGGTGTGGCGGCCCGGATTGGCGCAGCCCATATCAAAATTTCGAGCGAAGGAAAAGTTCGTTGCGGCGAGACACCGCAACCAGCACGCGAGACGCGTGCTCTACCCGACAGAAATCCCCTATCGCGTATTATGACAACCGCCACCTTCAAAATCTGGCGCGGTAATGCCAGGGGCGGAGAGTTTCGCGATTACACGACCGGCATTTCAGAAGGAATGGTCGTACTCGACGCGGTCAATCATATTCAGGCCACGCAAGCGAACGACCTAGCCTGTCGTTGGAACTGCAAGGCGGGGAAGTGCGGATCGTGTTCGGCGGAAGTCAACGGTATGCCGAAACTGATGTGCATGACGCGAATGAGCGAATTGCCGCTCGACAGACCGATCACGGTCGAGCCGATGAAAGCGTTTCCGGTGCTGAAAGATTTGATCACGGATGTTTCATGGAATTTTCGAGTGAAGAAAAAGATCAAGAAGTTCAAACCGCGTCCACCCGACGCGCCGGACGGCACTTGGCGAATGCGACAGGAAGATATCGATCGCGTTCAGGAATTTCGTAAATGCATCGAGTGTTTTCTTTGCCAGGATGTTTGCCACGTCTTGCGCGATCATCGCATGCATGAACAATTCATTGGGCCACGATATTTGATTCATGTCGCCGCGTTGGAGATGCATCCGCTCGATACTGAAAATCGCATCGAGGAATTGCGTGACGCACAGGGAATCGGTTACTGCAACATCACAAAATGCTGCACGAAGGTTTGCCCCGAGAGCATTCAAATCACCGACAACGGAATCATTCCGCTAAAAGAACGTGTGGTGGATGAATTTTACGATCCTTTTGGCTGGTTCTGGCGGTGGCTGAAGAAACGCGAATCGAGAACAGGGATTCGACCCAAATGAAGCGAGAATCGTGAATCGGTTTGTCTTCAACGCTGTAACGTTTTAACGATTTAACAAATCACATTGCTCGTCATGTCCGAACTAAAATCGCTCCACAACGATGCAATTCCGGCCGCTCTCGAGAAGGCGACGCGGTATCGGCTGCTTAACGAACCGGCCGAAGCAGAAAGTATTTGCCTGGATGTGCTGAAAACCGATCCGGAAAATCAGGAGGCGATTATCACCTTGCTGTTGGCGTTAACCGATCGTTTTACGAAGGGCTACGGAGTGAGCGACACACAAATCAAGGAGTTGCTCGGCCGAATTCGCAGCGAGTATGAGCGCGCTTATTTTTCCGGCATCCTTGCCGAGCGCCGCGCCAAGGCAAAGCTGGCGCAACACACGCCGGGTTGCCGATTTCAGGCCTACGAGCTTTTTCGCGAAGCGATGAGTTGCTTCGAAAAGGCGGAAGCAATTCATCCGCCCGGCAACGACGATGCATTGCTGCGCTGGAATACCTGCACACGAATCATTGAGCGAAACAAACTCGTCCCGCGCGAGGAAGAAGAACCAATCGAGTTTCCGCTGGAATAGAAGGATAGGCTGCTTGCCTGTCGGACTTTCCATCGTGCTTCAGCAGGCTGGCAGCCTGCCCGCCGAGTCAGGCAAGCTGCCTGACCTCCGACATAATCGCGCCGCCGCAAGTCGAGCCCGCGCCTGCGGTACAGCCAAAGCAATGATCGCCGGTCATGATCTCGCGCTTATCGATTTTGTCCGGATCGACGTCCCACAGAAAGAACCGTTTGCCGTTTTCCCATTGCATGTCGAGCTGCTGATTGAAATCGCAGTCGTAAACTTCGCCGCGCCATCCGACGCTGATCGTGTTGCGGCACATCAGCCCATCGATTGTGGCCGGATTAAAATTGTCGATCAGGAGCTGCATGTATTCTTCAAGCTTGTTGTTGTGCCGCAGATATGAGGCAAAGCGCGCGATGGGGAGATTCGTAATCGTGTAAAGCTTGTTGAAGACGATGCCGAAATGTTCTTTTAGCTCGCGTTTGTAATCGGCTTCCAATTCAGCTTGCGGCCCGGGCAGGAACGCCCCGACAGGGTTGTAAACCAGATGCAGCGGAAGATCGACATCGATTCCATATCTGAGCGAATTTAAAAGTTGCAGCGCTTTGATGCTCCCTTCGAACACGCCTTCGCCGCGTTGTGCGTTCACGTTTTTAGAGGAGTAGCATGGCATCGAGGCGATGATCTCGACTTTCTGCATGGCGAGAAATTGCGGCAGATCTTCATAGCCGGGTTCGAGCAGAATCGTGAGATTGCAGCGGTCGATCACATGCCGCGGTGGCGTGAGCGCCTTCACGCTTTTGATGAAATAGCGAAAATCAGGAATCATTTCCGGCGCGCCACCGGTAAGATCGACAATCGGTATCTTGGTCTTTGTCAGCCAATCGATAATCCGATCGACGGTCTCGTGCGTCATGATTTCCCTGCGCTTTGGTCCAGCGTTCACATGGCAATGTGCGCAAGTGAGATTGCAGAGCTTACCCAGGTTGACCTGAAGAATTTCTGGACGAGCGCGACGGAGCAAGATCGAGTGCTCCGTAAGTTTTTGCGCAAACCTATTCATCTCCTGGGAAATCAATAGCAACCACCACCATCGCAGCACTTGCTGTTTGGTTCCGTCGTCGCGTTGTAGTCCTGACCTTTGGTTTCTTTCGGATGTCGCAGAGCAGTGCGCGAACAGTCGAACGGCTTCGCCTCGGCCAGCGGTACATCGACCAGCGGATCGACCAATTCGAAAAACTCACGATACGGAGCTTTCTTGTAAAGGTTGTACGTCTTGTCGCAAACTGCGTAACGCTTGCCGCGTTCCATTCGATGATTGTCGTCATCGAGCACTTCCTTGAACGGGCCGCTGTAGATCACGGCCTGGTTCCGCTCGAAACATTCGCCCTGTTTCCCTTTGAACGCCTCGAGTGTTACGGAACGAAACTCGATCCCTTGCACCGTCCGCCACGGATCGAGATCGCGCTTGAGAATTTGGATTCCGTAAAAACCCGCCCTTTCAAACGCGGCGAGCAAACCTTCTTCTATAAATGCACCGGAAATGCAGCCGCTCCAAAGCTCCGGCTCTTGTTGCATTTCTTCCGGAACTTCCTCATCGCTCACAATGTCGGAGATCACGGCCCGCCCGCCTTTTTTCAAGACGCGGAAAATTTCCT
>QHOW01000041.1 GCA_003219435.1 Verrucomicrobiota bacterium
GTGCCGAGCCCAACAAAGCAGCCGCATTTGCCGGATCAAATTCGGCAGTTGATGAGCCTACGGTGTCGAGTTACGGGATCGAGTGGCCTCTGTTGGTCTGTACCGACTGCACGTCCGGCCTATCCACTACCCCGCTCAGATTGATGTCGTCGCGGAAGTTGCTCGCAGTGACCGGCTGGCCTCTGTCGGTCTGAAGCTGTTGCTGGTCCGGTCTGTCAACGATGCGATTGGCGTTCACATCGGCCGTTAGGAAACCAAAGGGAATATCGCCATGCAGCTGGCCGTCGCCGTTGATGTTTTGCACCCGCAGCGTGACTATTTCCGCACTGGTCACGCCAGTCAGTGGCGCGGTCATGCTGTTACCACTGAAGGAGATCGTACCAACAGTGGCGGTACCGCTCAGAACGGTAACCTGGCCAGAGGTGACCGCCCCATCGAACGTGAAGACAGCGTTGTAAGTGGCCGAGCTGCGGTCTTCCACCCCTGAGACACCGCTCAGCGGCATCGGGACGTCGAAGGTACCCGCCCCGGCATGGGTCAGGCGCGACGCCGCGCTAAGCAGGGTAAGCACAGAGCTAGGAGGAGCGACCCGAACGTAATACACATCTTCTTCGTGCTGCCCACGGCTCGGGTTAAAGTTGAAAGTGGCCGCATAGGCGACATTGCCGCCGGTATTGTCTGAAACGATCGTGATATAATCGCCTATCTTCTGTTGGACCGGATAGCCTTCGAAAGGATTAAAGGCATCGCTCACTGCGACATTAGCTGCCCAGGTGAGGCCCCCGTCTGTGCTGAAAGAATAGAATAGTTGCGAATCAGTGTTATTCGCGGCATTTCGCGTATCCAGCCAAACAGAGTCGATGCGTCCGTTAGGCGCTACCGAAAGTGTGCCGAACCAGTGCCACTTGTTGTGATTGATAGGGTCGTCGTTGATTCGGTGCGGCGCGCTAAAAGTTAGTCCGCCGTCCGTGCTGCGCGAGAACATCACGTCTGTCCCATTGCTGGCGCCGGTCGGCAGCACAGTGGCAAGCATGTAAATATTATTGTTGGTAGCCGTGCCGGACCGATCGACCGCGAGGAAGATTTGTCCTGCGAGTCCGCCCACATTGATCGGGGCGCCAAACCATACGCTGCCGCCGAGATTGACTGAAGTGACCCGGTCAAAAGTTGGCGTGACGCCTCCGTTCTGTGCGTTGCTCGAGCGCACGCACCAAAACTGGCTCCCAAAATTCCCGCCACCGATAAAGAGATTGCCGTTGGTGTCCACATCGAGTGTTCCCCATACCGGAGAGTTAGGGACACTGATCGGATTCATCCAAGTGACCCCGCCGTTTGTCGATCGGCTGAATTGCCCGCCGCCGCAGGTGGCGGCGGTGCTCCAAGTCTGGTATTGGAATCCATGACCGATGCCGCTGGTTTTATCGATGGTGAACCACTCCTTGTCGCCTCCCCCTGCGGCCCCGTCCGGTTGCAGGCGCGTCCAGGATTGGCCGAAGTTTGTCGAACTCCACACGTTGTCACAAAATGATTGGAGGAGGCTCAGGTAGAAAAAGGTCCCTGTCTCATTTGAGCTCAACACCGGGTCGCTGCGGAAGACGTTGCTTTCCAGAACACCAGGAAACGTCCATGTCGCGCCGCTATTGGTTGTATATCCATAGCCGCCCTGGCGGAAGTCGGAGTTGACGCTGTCAAACTGCCTCCAACCGATTGCCATCTTGCTTAGATCTGTTGGATTAACGGTGATGGACGGCTCGTTCGCGGCGTCGCCCACGATGTTGTTGCCATTTGCATCGACGTTTACCTGGAAGCTCGTAAACGAACCGAATTGCGAGATCATTCGCGGCGAAGTCTCCAGCCGGTAAATGTACGCAGGCGGCATGTTGTATTTTTCCAGGGGTTCCGTGTGGGGCGGTGCAATTGGGGGCGCCTGTCCTGAAGCGATGCGAACTAAAAATAGCGAGAACAGACTAGTGAAAACGGTGGTCTTTAACATTCTAAAGCGGATCGTCATAAGAAACTCCCTGTGTGAACCGTCCCGGGATTACAGGCAAAGCACATCGCCGTCAAGCCAAAAAGAGGAGACAGTCCATCTTTAACTAGCTTTGCGCAAATCTGGCTTTCGAATTGAAGGTCTTCACGGCAACTTCTACATGACCAGCGTGCGCTGCACTCCAGCAGAATTGTATGGGAAGCCGACGGCCCAAAGCCTCCCATTTTGGCGTAGCGTCAATGCCGTTCATGTCGTTGTGCCAGCCTTCGCGATTGGAGATCAAGACTCTGCCAGGAGCTACTCGTCGCTGTGGATCGTAACTGTGGCGGTGTTGGGCGAACCGATAATGTAGTTCGGATCGGGCGACAACGTGAGAATGACCGTCTCGTCGGGTTCGGGAATGGCATCGTCGATTGGTCGAATCTGTATGTTAGCCGAAATTGCGCCCGCTCGGATCGTAGCGCGCCCACGCAACCTCTGGTAATCGCTCCCGTTAGTAGCGGTGCCGCTGATGGCGTAGAACACAGTCAGATCCGTGGTGGTGTCGCCAGTGCGAGTAATGCGCACTTTACCAGTATCGGTGGAGGGGTTTTCGGATGCACTGCTATCGGTCGCCCGCATCGTCACTGTCGGCAGCGCACCGCCGTTCACCGTGAAACTGGTACCTGCGTTGTTGACGAACACAGCGGCAGCGAAAGTTACGAGATAATCGGCGGCGTTATTGGTGCTCAAGGCAGTGGCCGGTCCTTGGAACTGCAACGCGCTGACGCTGCTTGACGGCAGAGGTCCCGAAAAGGGCGGGTTGAAATTGCCGTCGGCATCATTCGTCGTGCTTCCTGTCCCAGGCCCGGTGTAGCTGGCGCCGCCCCAGCTTAACCGCCAAAAGATAATTCCAGCATCGCTTTCCCAACAGAGGCTGCCCGCCGCGAAATAGCTGGCCGGAATAAGATTGGCCATCATAAAATCAGGCATGGCAGGCGGCGTGGTGTGGCTGGCAAAGTTTGCGCTCGCGATCAGGACATGGTCGCCTACCGCGCCGTTGGTGACATTGGTGGTCAGGTCGAGGACGGTAATTGGGTTGAGTCCAGCGGCGTCGAACACGACGAGTTTGGCCGCGGCGACAAAGTTTTGTCCGGCCGCGCGCATGCGCAACTGGATGGCCTGTGCGGTCGTGTCGCCATTGACGCCACCGATGACCTGTTCGATCTGCATCATGTGAAACGTGGCATAGGCGGTGGGTTGTAACGTAAGAACACCCAGGAGGGTGATTAGGCCGCAAGCGAATCTAGTATTCATGAATGGGATTCTCCTTTTTTCGTGATTTTATCAGCGAGGCTGCCGATTGTAAATCGGATCGGTTGAGCAATAAAGTAACAAAACTGTTACCAAGCCCTGCCTGCGAAGAGGCGGGACGGATCAAACTGTTTCTAGTCAAAAGAAAGAAAACGTTTATGCGATTCGCTGATTCGAATCCAACTTTGGGAATGGACAACAGCACTTCCAACTCGGAAGCACTTTTCTCACGGCCTCAGTGTCTCGCCCAGCGATCGATCACGTTGCGCACTTCATTGAATACCTGAAAAAGCATCGTGTGCGCAGCTGAAAAGCTTTGCGTAGCCGATTGCATCGCCGGCAAAGATGTTGAATCGTGAGTAGCGGCGGCGCATTTGTCAGCCGAGCGGCCCTGCTGGCAGCTTCCTGGTTCAGACGGACAGCGCGACTCAGGAGCAATTTTATCTGATTTGCTGCAACGAACTTTTGCCCTACACTATTTCATGAATACCTGCTGCCAACTCAACATTACATCTATGTTTTGCGGCCTGCGCAAATGGCGATTTTACCACCCTGCGACGATGGTTTCTCTTTTCACAGCGATTTTACTGTTGGGGATTAGCGCGACCCAGGCCAGCACGACTGAGGTAATTTACAGCTTCGCCGGGGATGAGGATGGCGAATACACCGATACGGATGTGGCGATCGACACCGCGGGTAACCTTTACGGCTCAAGCGTCCTGGGTGGGGATTTCGGAAGTGGCACGGTATGGCAGCTGGCGCCTTCAGGAAACTCCTGGACGCATACCGTGCTCTATAGCTTTACGGGTAGCGCCGACGGTGCCGAGCCCTACAAAGGGGTGACCCTCGATGCGCAGGGCAATCTCTATGGCACGGCGGTTGCCGGCGGGTCGGGTTGCGAGGGTGGATGCGGAGTAGTTTATAAGTTGACTAACTCTGGGGGAACCTGGACGCAAACGGTGATTTACGCTTTCACCGGGGGCGATGATGGCGCTGGTCCCGGTGCAAGGGTGACTGTGGACCCTCGGGGCAATGTCTATGGAATGACTCCGATCGGTGGGGCTTTTGGGCTCGGCACCATTTACCAGCTTCACCCGGGCGCAAACGGCAATTACGCCTTCAAAGTGATTCACACCTTTACAGGCGGGGCAGATGGGTCGAGTGGGTCGGCGGGAAAAATGATTCTGCGCAACGGCCATCTCTACGGCGCGGCGACGACGGGCGGCGCATTCGGAAGCGGAGCTGCTTTTGAGCTCACGCCCACTCAGGCTGGCGAATGGGACTTCAAGATCCTCTATTCGTTTCAAGGTCAACCGGACGGTGTATTTCCCTACGGTGCCCTATTGTTCGATCGATCGGGCAACATCTTCGGCGCCACTTACTACGGCGGCGTTAATGGGCTCGGTGCGGTTTACCAGTTGGCACCCCGGCCAATCGGCGAATGGCGGGAAAGAGTGCTCTACAGCTTCGCAGGCGGAGAAGATGGTAACAGCCCCATCAGTCATCTGAACTTTGACTCGGTTGGTAACCTCTATGGGACAACCAGTGAAGGTGGCTTGGGCAGCGGGACTATCTTTAAGCTAACTCCAGGGCAAAATGGGAACTGGGTCGAGAGCTTGCCTCATCTTTTCCAAGGGCCTCCCGACGCGGCATTCCCCTATAGCGGCATGAGCAATAAAGGCGGTAGCTTCTACGGCGCCACCACCCATGGGGGCGAGAACGACGAGGGCGCGATTTACAAGTTCACGCCGTAAGTTCACCTCTCTCGGCGGAAGAAGCTACTTTGTTCTCCTCAACGTTGTTAGGAAAGCTTTCTTCGACATCGATCATTGAACCGACTTTGTCATTGAGGTTAAGCTGCGCGATCAGTAATCTTGATTCTATGGGTAAGATAAAAAAGCGCGGCCGGCCACGAATACGCACGGCCGAATATTGGCGCGAATATTATACCCGGAAGCAGCGGGAATGGCGCGCCGCTCACCCACCAATCAGAAAACGGAGAAAACAGAGACAACGAGGCAAATAATCGAGTGCAAACGTTACCTGTCGGTTTTTCAGCCGTCTACATGATGCTGTGATTCGCGTATTCGATGAAGCGGCAATGTGCTGGAGGCTCACGAGCAGCCGCACGAGTTCAAAGCGCTGGAAATGCGAATTACCCTCTCGACAAACCGGTAGCAATTTTATAGATTCTGGAAAAGGAACTTGGCAAAATCTCTATCGCAAGCAATTCATCCAATGAACAAAAAAGGTCAAACTATCAACTCGATACTCGCATTCGTAGCGCTCGTCTGCCTGACGAGTTACGCAACGGCTGCTGAATCGATCACACAAGAGAAGATTAACCAAATCAGACCGGGCCAGACGACCGAAGAGGATCTTATTCGGATTTTCGGCTCGCCCGCAACAGAAACGGTCTGTCCAGAAGCAGACAGGTCACTTGACTGGTATTACGTGAGGCCGATTAGCCCTCAGAACTACATTCCAATCATTGGCCCGGCTTTGGGCGGTGCGCAGGTAAAAGCATGGGAACTTTGGGTGGTGATCGGCTTGAATGGAAAAGTCAATCGCTACATTGCATATGGACATTATGCGAACGGGGAAGTCAAGCGCTACATCGAATATGGTCATTATCCCCACTGAAACCGGCAAGAATGGTCAGCTTTGGTAACCTAATGCGGCGTTAGTCTTGCCGATTTGTGGGACGTGCGAGAGCACGCGCTGGCGACAAGAAAGGTTAACAGGTCAACGTGCCGGGATGATCTTGTAGACGTTCCCGTTGGTGATGTCGCAGATGTAGAGTTCGCCGCTGGCATCTTCGCCTAACGAGGATGGGTTGTTCAACGGGAAATTACCAACGCGCGTCGGAAACAACTGCGAGGTGATATCCCGGAATCCGGACACGTTCCGGCCGTTATAGTGGAAGATCCAAATTTTTCCGGCATTGTCACCACCTTCCGGTCCGAGGTAATCGGCGAACACATAGATCCCGCCTAACGACGGAATCCGATTCCCGCGATAGATATAACCACCGATGATGGTCTGACCCGTCGTGTGCGGATAATCGAAAATTGGATCGACTGCATCGGGTGGTGGCGGATCGTCGGGGTAAGCAGGATTCTGAATAAAGCCTTCTCGCACGCGCCAGCCATAGTTTTCGCCGCCGCCGGGGTTGGAAGGTTTTTGCACGTCGATCTCCTCCCGCGAAGACTGTCCGACATCGCCGATGAACATCGTGCCGGTAACCCGATCGAAGCTATTGCGCCAGGGATTGCGCAAACCCCAGCAGAAAATCTCCTGTTTGTCGGTGTGTGATCCAAAGAACGGATTATCCGGCGGAATCGAGTAGGTGCCGTAGGTGTCTTCGATGTGGATACGCAATATTTTACCCATCAGTGTTGTCGTGTTCAGCGCGTTGCCGCCCGGCTCGATGTGACCCGGGCCCGCGTCGTTGGCGCTACCACCGTCGCCGGTTGAAATGTAAAGATTTCCTTCGTCCCCGGCGCGTGGACTGAAGCCGACCCAACCGCCGTTGTGATTGTTCTGCGGCTTATCGTAGGTGAAGAGCGTGGCCTCGCTTGTGGGATCGGCGATGTCGGGATCGGCCGACACGAGGAACTCAGCCGTGTGGCTCACACCGGCGCCGAACGATCCACCAGGCGCACTATAGTTGATGTAGAAGCGGCCGTTCGATGCGTAGTTTGGATCAAAGGCCAGGCCGAGCAAACCTTCTTCGCCGCTAAAATTGACCTCGCCCGAGATATCGAGAAACGGCGTCGCGTTCACCGTGCGCGAGGGGAGATTGATGATTTTGATTTGTCCCGACTGTTGCACGACAAAGAGCCGGCTCGTATCGCCCGGAGGTGCGGTCACGTAGAGCGGTGCGGTAAAGCCGCCGGCGACCCGCGCCGCGTCCAGACGCGGGGTTTGCGCGTGCGCAAGTGACGGGAGAACCATCGCGAGGAGTGCGGCGAGAGCTCTGACGCAAAAGCTCCACGGAAACATCATCTTCGAGAAAACCTTGTCCATCCTTGCTCCCTTGCCCAAAAGAAAACGCGCGCCGCCCCAGCAACGGACGTATGTCTAAAATAGCCGGCAGTCGGATTCGAACCGACGACCTGCTGATTACAAATCAGCTGCTCTACCAGCTGAGCTATGCCGGCGTTCACCTCGGCAAACCACCTCGTGGGGCGATCCCGAAGATTGAGCAAGTCTATACCACGATTTCTACCGTGCTGCTGAACCAAATTTCGTCACAGCAACATACATATCGGATCTCAACATCCTTCCTCGCGATAGTTTCCCTGCCGCTTGGATAAACCCGTTTCCAACCAAATATGGAATTGGATCGACGAGTTCGTTGGCCGCAATTCGCGCGGTCGTTCGAAAGAACGCATACATCATTCGCAGCCACAATCTGGCGTGCGCTTGCGCAAAGCTCTTCCCCGGGATTGTGAAATCGGCGACCAACCAAACAGCGCCGGGCTCGGCCGCGCTCGCCAGTTTGGCGATTAGCGCTTGTAGTTCTCTGCCGGAGAAACAATCGAGAAAGAAGTGCGTGACCAAAAGGTCGTATGATTTTCGCGGCGACCATTTCAGGATGTCCTCACAAAAAAAGTGGACGCGTGAAAACGATTCCGGATGCATTCGGCGGAGGCGGGCACGAGCGAGCTGGAGCATGGTTTCACTCGCATCGACGCAATCGACATCGATCTTCGGGTAGGCGCGCACGAGCTCGCAAAGGAAACGGCCGTCGCCCTCCCCGAAGATCAGTGTGCGTTTCGGGCGTGCGATCGTATCGATCCAGCAAGTTCGGGCGCGTTGCAATGCGTTGCCGAAGGCGATTGTCTCGAGCCAGCGATAGTGCGGTGCAACAAGATCGAAACTCACAAGACTTTCTCCGCAACGAACAAGACGAATGGCGTAAGAAGAACGACATCAGCGAGGGCAGTGCGTTCATCGCGGGACACGGAGGCAAAAGGCAGCGCGCCTAACAAAAGGCCGCTTGCCCCGAGACACAGCACGACCGGCCAGGTGCCAGGATTGAGCAGGGCGAGCACGACAGAGCCCGCCAACAAGAGGAACAGGAGCACGCGCGGGAGAGAATTCGCATGCGCCCACCGCGTCGCGATTGAATGCTTGCACTGAATCCGATCGAGGTCCCGTTCCCAGATCGCAATGCTGACACAGTTCAGCGAGCAAAGTGAGGCAAAGAGAATCGCCGCAAAAATCATTATCGATCTTTCCGCAAAAAAATTAGGTGTGACGCCGAGCAAAGTGCCGGCGGCAAATAACGAGCCGATGATAAATTCTTTCAGCGGAATCGTCTCCCAAATTTCAGTGCGCACTTGATTGATCGCCAAGTAGGCGATTGTGAATCCACCCAGGACGCCGCCGAGTAGGGCCGTTTCGTAGTTCACCGCTTGCAAAATAACGATGAGATCGAAGACGGCGACGCAGATGATGGAAACGAGCCAAATGCTTTGGTGTCGCAAGCAGAACTGTTGTCGCGCCGAGTTCGGCTGACCTGCGACCAGCGACAACGAATCGCCAAAACGGTCCGCCAGATAGATGAGCCATGCCGTAAGAAACAACGCGGCCCTATGCCCAGGCGGCACGGACAAGTGGAAGCTGTATGCGAAAATCCACTGCCAGCAGATCGCCACCAATGGTGCATCGAGGCAGACAACGTTCAACCAAACCAATGGACTGCGCGAGACAGCGCAATCCTCCAAGCCGCGCATGACCATTGTCGCGTGCGGATGAATCTGACGAGTAAAGTGCGAGGTGTTGAGGTTTATCGCTTACGATTGCATGAACGAACGAATTTTTTCCGACTTTTTTGGGCAGCGATCGAGCGCTTGCGCGGCTTTATCGCAGCGTCCCCGGATCGGAGCAAGCACGATAAGCAATTGAAGCGATGCACAAGATGATTCTGCAGGAAAGCAACCTAGTGAGCGGCGAGGTGAGTGAAACGTGACCGACTTGTGTGGGTCGTCCGGAACTTCAGCACGATCGAGCGCTGTGTGATTTATAATGAAACGGGCAGGACTGATCGTACTTCAACTGCTCGTAACTGCAGCTGCCATCTGGCATGTCTTCCATGACCCAGAAAAGAGAACGCAAGTTATCGTTGCGTTGCGACAGGCCGATCTCGGCTGGCTGGCACTGGGGTGGATTTGTTACAGCGCGGTCGAAGTGCTGGCAACGGTGCGCTGGCAAATGCTGTTGCGCGTTCAGGGGATCACCCTGAGCTGGTTGCGCGCGCTCGGCATCGTGATGATCGGTCTATTTTTCAATATGTTTTTGCCGGGGCTCGTCGGCGGTGATGCGGTGCGGCTCTATTTCGTTTTTCAATGTGTGCCCGGGCGAAAAATGCGCGCCACGCTTTCCGTAGTGATGGATCGTTTTCTTGGACTGTTCTCGATTTTGTTTCTCGCCGGTGTGAGTCTTCTCTTGCGCTTCGGCTGGTTCAGCCGTTCGAGTGCGAGCCTCGATGTCGTCTGGATTGTGATCGGTTTGTTGGGCGGTGGAGTTCTTTTTGTGGCGATGCTTTTTGGTGCGGTCGGCTTTGGTTTATTGCGCAAACTTCCAAAACGGACGCCTTTTCGAAAAGCGATCGTTGAAATGGGCGACGCATTGCACGTCTATCGTGCGCATCTTGCGACGATGACGCTGGCGTTTTTTATCACGATTGTTTCCCATGTCGCCTACTACCTGAGCTACTATTGCGCGGGGCAATCGCTCCATCGCGCGGGCGGTCATTTTGCCAGTCTAACGGATATGTTGTCGATCATGCCGCTGGTAAACACTGTCACATCGGTGCCAATTTCATTCGGCGGAGCAGGGGTACGCGAGACGTTGTTTCAGCAACTGCTTGGCAATCTTGCTTACGTCCCGGCCGCGATCGCTGCGTTGAGTGCCTCACTCGGTTTCGCTATTCAGGCGTCATGGGGATTGCTCGGCGCCGCAGTCTATTTGCTGTCGCGGAAAATCACCAGTCGATGAGCCCGAAACCGATCCGCGCGAGTCCCGCAACTAGAACCCATCTCATAAATAGGGAATGGGTGCGTTGCTGGAGATTTGGCGCTGCGGCAAGGCGCGAGGAGGGAGAATATCCTTCATATACACGTCGGTTATTTGTGTTCGGCATTTGGCTGGTAATCCTGGCGGCATTCGCCGTGCAAGGATGCAGCAGATCTCCTGAAGACGAACAAGCGCGGCGACTGGCTAAACGCGTGAAGACAGAATTCCTGCACGCGTGGCAAAATTACGAGCGCTATGCCTGGGGACATGACGCGTTACGGCCCTTGAGTAAAACTCCGCACGATTGGTACGGGCAGTCACTCTTGATGACCCCGGTCGACGCCCTCGACACACTTGTTCTGATGAATCTCGATGCTGACGTCGCAAAGACGAAGAAGCTCATCGTGCGCGATCTCTCGTTCGATCGCGACATTTACGTCAAAAACTTTGAGATCACGATTCGGCTCCTCGGCGGCCTGCTTTCCGGCTATCAATTAACCAACGACAAACGTCTTTTGCAGTTGGCCGAAGATTTGGGCGACCGTTTGCTCCCCGCGTTCAATTCTCCCACCGGACTGCCTTATGTGTATGTCAACCTGCGCACCGGTCAGGTGCGCGATCCGGTAACGAACCCGGCGGAAACGGGCACACTGCTGCTTGAGTTCGGCACTCTGAGCAAACTCACCGGAAGGCCGGAGTTCTACGACAAAGCCAAACGTGCGCTGGTCGAAACCTACAGGCGGCGTTCGCCACTCGGACTTGTCGGACAGAGTATTAATGTCGAGACCGGCGCGTGGACCGATACCGACAGTCACATCAGCGGCGGCATCGATTCCTATTACGAGTATCTTTGGAAATGCTGGCTCTTGTTCGGCGATCTGGAGTGCCGCAACATGTGGAACGCGAGCATCCCGGCTATCAACAAATACCTCGCGGACGACACCGCCAGCGAACTGTGGTACGGGCACGCCGATATGCAAACAGGCGCGCGCACCGAGACGACCTACGGCGCGCTCGACGCGTTCTTCCCTGCGCTCCTCGCCCTTTCGGGCGATCTTGGAAGGGCGCGTCGTTTGCAAGCTTCCTCATTCAAGATGTGGAACCTCCACGGAATCGAACCTGAAATCCTCGATTACAAAACGATGCGCGTGATTTCCGGCGCCTACCATCTGCGCCCGGAAATTATCGAATCGACTTATTACCTGTATCACTTCACTGGAGATCCGCATTATCGGCGGATGGGCGAAAGGCTCTTCAATGATTTCGTGAAATACTGCCGCGCTGATGCCGGCTATGCCGCGCTGGCCGACGTCGTCACCAAAGAAAAGCGCAATGAAATGGAGAGCTTCGCTCTGGCCGAGACATTCAAATATTTTTACCTGCTCTTCGCGCCGGTGCGGACTTTGGATTTCGACAAGATTGTTTTTAACACCGAAGCGCACCAGCTGAAGCGGACCTGGTGATATGCACGAATTACCCGACGAAATTTTCGCCGAAGTGGCTCAAATTGAAACCGAAATTGAAGAGGGGCATGACGGCACTGAAGTCACTACTGGAAATGCGCGCCACGAAAAGCTAAGTTCTCTCCGATGAGCATCACCGTAAATGTGGACGAAGGGCTCGTGCGCGCGGCGCAGAAGGCGACCCAGATTGAGGATCCCGAATTGTTGGTTAAAAGCCGGCCTCAGCTTACTCGCAACCAGCTCCATGGACGGGCTGCCGGATGTGGAGACTTATACCGACGAACGGCTGGCGGAGTTCGCCCAGGGAGAAGCAGAACTGGACGAAGTGCTGCGCCGCAAAGGACTCCGCTCTCTTTTCGGCTGCCGCCTCCGAGTGCGGCGCTGTCTCACGCTTGCTGACGCTGTTGCAAGAAAACGGTCACGAGTGCTGGGCGGATAACTACGTTCTGATGGAAGCGCACCGAAACATCGTTGCAAAAAAAGCCTCCATCCTTACGTCGATTCGCGCAGCTGATCGACACAATGCGGGTTGCTGCCGCATCGCCCAATCAAACGCGCGATCTTCCAAAACTGGCGGAGGGCTTGCCGCAGAAGGACCAGTCCATTCTAGCTGCCGCAATCCAATTGGTTTGCAATGTGCTCCTCACCGGTGATCGCGCGCACTTCGGTCAGCTTTATGGCCAAACCGTCAGCGGCGTCACCATTCATTCGCCGGCGTCCCTTGCCGAAACGCTGTTCCCTGGATGAGCACTGCACGCACCGAAGCGCATCCGCTAGGCGAACCTGGTAATCTTCCCGTGCGATCCGTTTTACCCGCAACTTTGCTTTTGCTAGGTCTGAGCGTTTTTACCGACGCGAACGCAAAAGAGCCCAACCGACTCGTTGATTACGTCCGCCCCTTCGTGGGTACGCAGGGAGAAGGGAACACGTATCCGGGCCCGTCGGCGCCGTTTGGCATGATTCAACTCAGTCCAGACACGGATAACGAACTTTGGGAGACGGCTTCAGGTTACGAGTACTCCGATTCGACGATTATGGGCTTCAGTCTGACGCATCTTTCCGGCACCGGTATTCCCGATCTCGGCGATTTCCTTTTTATGCCTCAGATTGGGAACCCGAAGCTTGTCCCCGGAACCAAGGCGGATCCTGATTCTGGTTACCGCTCGCGCTATTCGCACGACGAGGAGGAAGCCTCAGCCGGTTATTACAAAGTGAAGCTGCAAAAATCCGGCGTCACGGTTGAATTAACGACTGGCGAGCGGGCCGGCATGATACGGATGACATTCCTGGCGAATGCGGAGGCATCCATTCTCACCGATCTGCATCACGTCCTGACTGGAAAAAAATGGAAGGTGATCTGGTCGCATGTTCGCGTGGAGGACAATTCCACAGTGACCGGTTTTCATTTGGTAAATGGCTGGGCCAAGGAGCGTTCCCTCTATTTTGCGGCGCGCTACTCACGACCTTTCGATAAAGCGGAAATCATCAGCGATGGCCAGCCTGTTATTTACAACACCTATCGGTTTCGCAGCGATAAGGAAGCGAGCGGAGCGAATCTGCAGTTCCTCGCCAAATACACGATAAGCAGGCCAGAATCGGTCATCGTAAAGGTAGCCGTCTCCGCCGTCAGCGCGGAGAATGCATTGAAGAATCTGGATGCGGAGATTCCCGGCTTGAATTTCGAAGAGCTTCGGGACAAAACCCGAACGAAATCGGAACGCGAACTAAGCCGAATCGAGATCGAAGGCTCCCAAGAGGAGAAAGAGACGTTTTACACGTCGCTTTACCACGCATTCCTCGCCCCGAATCTTTATCAGGACATCACCGGCGAATATCGCGGCCTCGACCAGAACACTCGCCGGGCGGAAGGCTTTACGAATTACACCGTGTTTTCACTCTGGGACACTTACCGCGCCACGCATCCACTGTTCGCTTTGATTCAAGCGCAACGCGATGCCGACATGATCAATTCGATGCTCGCTCACTACGACCAAAGCGTGGAGCACATGCTTCCAATCTGGTCCCTTCAAGGAAATGAAACGTGGTGCATGATTGGATATCACGCGGTGCCGGTCATTGTGGACGCTTACTTGAAAGGAGTGAAGGGGTTCGATCCCGCCAGAGCTTACGAAGCGGTTAAGACCACGGCGATGAATCCGAATTACGATAACGTGGCGACCTACGCGAAATTGGGCTGGGTTCCCTTCGAAAAAGAGAACGAATCCGTCTCCAAGACGCTCGAGTACGCGTATGATGACTTCTGCATCGCGCAAATGGCCAAAGCGCTCGGAAAAAAGGAGGATGCGAACTATTTCGCGAAACGCGCCGGAAATTACAAAAACGTTTTCGACCCCTCAGTCGGTCTGATGCGCGGAAAGGATTCGCAAGGTGAATGGCACTCTCCATTTAATCCGCATTTCTATGACGAGAAAATGGGCGTGAACGACTTCACCGAAGGCACCAGCTGGCAATATTCGTGGTACGTCCCGCACGATGTGCCGGGGCTGATTGCGTTGATGAATGGCAAAAAGCAATTCGCGCGGAAATTGGACGCGCTTTTTACTTTTCGCGAAGCCGATCAAAGCAAAGGCGTCTCCGATATTCAGGGCAGGATCGGCGAATACTGGCATGGCAACGAACCGAGTCATCACGTGATCTACCTCTATTCATACGTCGGCCAACCGTGGAAAGCAGCCGAGCGTCTGCATGAGGTGGTGAAGTCCCAATACGGCAACAAACCGAATTCGCTGAGCGGCAACGATGACTGCGGCCAGATGTCTGCCTGGTATCTGTTCACCTGCATGGGATTTTATCCGGTCTGTCCCGGCAGCGATTATTACGTGATCGGAGCTCCGCAAATCAGGAAAGCGACGATGCATCTTTCGAATGGAAAAACCTTTGCGATGAATGCGAACAATCTTTCCGACAAATATATTTACCTGCAATCGGTTGCGCTGAACGGCAAGAAGATCGACAACCCGTTTCTTCCTTACAGCGCCGTCAGCGCCGGAGGGACGCTGAGTTTTGAAATGGGACCGCAGCCCAGTAAGTGGGGAACAAACCCGCAGATACCGAAATAGATTTCCAGCGCTGCTCTGAGCTCCGCCCTCG
>QHOW01000195.1 GCA_003219435.1 Verrucomicrobiota bacterium
AGTTTCATCCAGCGCGCGAGGGTTTTATTTTCCGGAAATAATTCGAGCGCAAGCTGATCGGTGCGCGCGATGTCTTCTGGATCGCCGCTCAGCGCGACCCAGCGGAACGGTCCCCGGCCCTCACAAAAAAGCGGACGGATGTATTCGGGAACGAACCCGGGAATGTCGAAGGCCTTCTCGACGCCAGCCTTTTTCGCCTGGGCGCGAATGTTGTTTCCGTAATCGAAAGTGATCGCGCCTTTTTTTTGCAACGCCAGCATCGCCTCGACATGCACGGCCATCGAATGCATCGCGCGCTCGATATATTCGTCCGGATTTTTTCGCCGCAGCGTGAGCGCATCGTCGAGCGACATCCCGTGCGGCACGTAGCCGTTCAATGCGTCGTGCGCGCTGGTTTGATCGGTAAGGACATCGGGAATAATGCCGCGCTTGACGATTTCCGGCAAGACATCGGCGCAGTTTCCGACAAGTCCGATTGAAATCGATTGTCGATCTTTCCGAGCTTTTTCGATTAACTGGAGCGCTTCATCCAGAGACTGAGCGACCTTATCGCAATAACCGCTCTTCAATCTTTTTTCGATCCGCGCAGGATCGACTTCGACTCCGAGAAAAACTGCGCCGTTCATGGTTGCGGCGAGCGGTTGTGCGCCGCCCATTCCGCCGAGCCCGCCGGTAAGAACAAATTTTCCCTCAAGCGATCCCCCGAAATGTTTACGGCCCGCTGCGGCAAATGTCTCGAAGGTGCCCTGCACAATCCCCTGGCTGCCGATATAGATCCAGGAGCCGGCGGTCATTTGTCCGTACATGGTCAGTCCCATGCGCTCTAGGCGATTGAACTCCGCGTAATTGTTCCATTGCCCGACGAGATTTGAGTTCGCGATCAGAACCCGCGGCGCTTCGTCGTGGGTTCGGAATTTTCCCACCGGTTTTCCCGACTGCACGAGGAGTGTCTCGTCATTTTCGAGATTGCGCAGCGATCGGACAATCGCGTCGAAAGCTTCCCAGCTCCTCGCAGCGCGACCCGTTCCGCCATAAACCACAAGCCGATCTGGATCTTCGGCTACATCGGAATCGAGATTGTTCATCAGCATCCGCATGGCTGCTTCCTGATGCCAGCCCTTGCAGGTTCGCTCGGAGCCGCGCGGTGCGTGGATGATTCGTTTCCCGCTCATCACTTTTCGTCTTCGCTGTCAAAATCGCCTCGGCGCAGCGCTTCCGCCACTCGCGCAATGTCGCTGGACAGGGAACGATCCTGTGTCAGCGGCGGCGCAATTTTCCTGGCGGCGGCAAACGCTCGCTCCACGCCAACACCTGCTTTTAACGGACGTCGATGTTCCAAAGCTTCGGCGCCGGCGAGCAATTCGATCGCGATCAAGTGCTCCGCCAGATCGACGATCGTGCGGAGTTTCAATGCGCCGGTCATACCCATAGCGACGTGATCCTCCTTTCCAGCGGAGGTGGGAACATTGTCGGTGCTCGATGGGTGCGCGAGCACTTTCGCCTCGTTGAGCAACGCGGCCGCGGCGACGTGGGCAATCATGAATCCGGATTCCATTCCGGGATGCCGGGCGAGAAACGCAGGCAAACCTTCGTTCATATCGGGATTTAGCAACCGCTCGATCCGGCGCTCGCTAATGCTCATCAAATCTGTCAGCGCGATGGCGGCGTAATCGAATGCGAGGGCGAGCGGCGCTCCGTGAAAATTGCCGCCGGAAACCACGTCGCCGCTCTCGGCAAAGACGAGCGGATTATCGGTCGCCGAGCCCGATTCAATCAGGAGCACATCTTCGCAATGTGAGAGCGCACCGCGAACTGCGCCGTGCACCTGCGGCATGCACCGCAGACTGTAGGCGTCCTGGATGCGCGGATCATTCTTGAGGTGTGATTGCCGAATCTCGCTTCCATCGAGGAGCGACAACAGATGTTTGGCGACGGCTTTCTGGCCGGGATGCGGCCGGGCGTCTTGCAAACGTGCATCAAATGCCGCCGGAGTGCCCTTTAGCGCCTCAAGGCTCATCGCGCCGGAAACATCCGCGACACGAGAGAGCCTTTTCGCGCGGAGAAGTGCGAGCCCTCCGACAGCGTGCATCGTTTGCGTGCCATTTAGCAGGGCAAGCCCCTCCTTTGCTTCGAGACGCTGCGGCTCAAGCTTTACGCGACGAAGCGCATCGCGGCTCGACATTCGTTCGCCTCGGAAAAATGCCTCGCCTTCGCCGATCAGGCTCAAGGCGAGGTGCGCGAGCGGGGCGAGATCGCCGCTGGCGCCGACCGAGCCTTTCTCTGGCACGACTGGGCAGATGCGACGGTTGAGCATTTCACAAAGCATCTCGATGATCTCGCGACGGACTCCACTCAAACCGAGGGCGAGCACATTCGCTCGCAACAACATCATCGCGCGCACTTCCGGTTCCGAGAGCGGATCGCCGATGCCGCAGGCGTGGCTGCGAATAAGATTGAGCTGGAGCTCGCCCAGGCCATCGGGTTGGATACGAACATCCGAAAGTTTGCCAAAGCCCGTGCTGACACCATAAACCGCAGCGTCGCGCGCGATGATATCTTCAACGACCTTGCGGGAAGCAAGAATGCGAGGTCTGGCCGAAGGCGCGATTTGCACAGGTAGATCGCCAAATGCCACCGCCGCGATCTCAGCAAGTGTCAGTGCCTGGCCGTTTAATTCCATCGGCACATCTTAATTGGAATCGTTGAAACGTTAAAGCGTTGAACCGTTAAATCGTTCAATCGAGCCGCAAAGGGAAAGGCCAGGTCGTACACGACCTGGCCTCGTTGGCAAAACCAACCACAAGTGACAACCCGGACGCCGGACCTATTTGCCGTAACTGGTCTTGCCTGGAGTGGTGGTCACTTCCTGTTTTTTTTGGGCGCAAGCACCCAAGCTCAAAGCACTGGCTAAAATGGCCACGATCATGATCGCTTTTAAAAATTTCAATCTATATTCGCCTCCTTTCGCAGCATGTTGCTCCGCTTGTTTAGGCAAGGAACTACAGGGAAGCAACGCTTTTCTCAACTTTTTTGGATGTGTCAAAGGCGGGCCAAAATTTATGAGGTCGAGATTCGGGCAACTTGGAAACGTGCCCACTTAACGACGGGCGGGCCTTCTTCGACGAGATGCAACGGCTCGATTACGTCCGCATTGCGCATTCGCACGCGTCCGTGGCTAGCCGGGTTGCCGATCTTGTCCTCGTGCTTGATGCCGTGAATGCAAATGAAACGGTCGTGCGTGTTGGCGTTGTGTTCATCCAAGCCATCACGCCAAAAGCTCCGCGACGCGACCAAATCCTTCGTCGAAGGAAGCGGATCCACAGACAATAGCCTCAGCCGCCCGATTTATTTCGAATAACCGGTCGTACCCGCACTTGTCGTCATCGTCTCCTGTTTTTTAGCACAAGCACCTAGCCCCAAAGCAGTGACCAGTACGGCCACAATCATAATCGCTTTCAAAAATTTCATTCTTTCTCGCCTCCTTTCTCAGCACGTTGCCGCTGCCACCTCTTAGGCGGGAACTTCGCGGACGCAACGCTTTTTTCTCCATTTTTTTGGAATTTCCAGATCGTGCAGTTTATTCCTCGATCGTTACGTGAGCATCCTCATCAACGAGCTCAAATAAGTCTACGATATCAATATTTCGCATTCGGATGCACCC
>QHOW01000205.1 GCA_003219435.1 Verrucomicrobiota bacterium
CGCGGCAGCTCTAGTGCGTGTTATCGAGGCGGGAAAAGCAAATCTAAGAGCCCTCGATACTTCAGAACCATGTCGATCTGTGATCGACTGAACAATCTTAAGTCTTAGATTTTTGACGCAAATACGAGGATCTATTGTTACGTAGGCGATTACCAGATCGTTAACAAATGCCTCCCAGAATACCGTAACCAAAAGGACAAATTGTTCGGACAGTAGCGTTTCAAGGGACGCTTCATTTCGCTTGTTGTGTATCGCGAGCAGAAGTTCGTTATGAGAAGCGATCGTGGTTTGAACTCGCTCTCGAAACTTCCTGATTACGTCGTGATTTGCGGCCACAACTGAAGAGACTCACTTCAAGGCCGCTCTCAGAAGCGACTCGAGAATTCCCACGCGTTGTTCTCTCTTCGAAAGTTTATTGGGTCCTTCGATAACGGTTGAATAATAATCTAATGCTGTTCCGGAGAGCTTGGCGGGAGGTTGATCTAACGCTTTGGATAATTTTTCTAATTGGGTCTTTGCAGGAGATAAATCGACTGGTTGATTCCGCTTTGTGTTTAATCTAACGGTCGCCGCAAAGAGGGCATAAAAGTCCGCTTTCTTTGAAAACCGCGTGGTCTGAAACAATTCCGCAATCGTAGTTAAAGAATCGAGCGTCTGGTGAAAGCGAGCGACGTAGGTCGATTTCTTAGGGAACACAACGTCATAATCGGCGTAAAATCGATCGAGGGATTTTTGTTGATCCTGAATCTCATCGATCACAATAACGAAAAGCTCGCTAACAAATTCTACATCCTTCATGCGTTGCGAATCGCGACGCGTGAAAAACCCTACGTCGTCCCAGAATTGTTCTTTCGCGAGTTTTTCCACTGCGTTGACGAACTCGCCAAAATATTGAGAATGCCTCAACTCTTGCGCGTTGAGCTTCTCAACCACGTAATTGAGTCGTCGGAACAAGGCTCTAATTTGATGATCATCCCAGCTGCGCAATTCTTGAACTGCCAACGGATAGTTCCAGATCACTTCTTGCAGTTGGTTAGGCAATTCGGAATAAGTTTTACCGATGTGTGGCTTGTAAACACTCGAAACCGGATATGACCGTGCGGTAGTAGCGATCAGAGGCCATTCATCACTCATGAATTCAATGATCGCTCGCAGTCGTTGCTGTCCGTCCACAACTTCGTAAATGGTCCGTCGCGCCCGAGCGGAACCCTCAGTTTTGATATTGATGTAAACTTGCGGGAGCGGGCAGCCCGAAATAACACTGTCGATCAGAAAACATTTCTGCCCAATCGACCAGATAGGGTTTCGTTGGTACTTCGGGTTTAATTGCAGGGAGTGCTTCTTGTACTCGCCGTAAAACCAACTTAAAGCCTGCGTGTTTGGTTTTGGTGGGATTTGCGGGTCCATCACTTCAAGTTGAGTTTACCACGCAAATTTCGTCAAGATTCGATTGAAAGGATAATCATCAATCAAGGGAGTTGAGTTGAGCAAGTCCCCATGCTGACGTAGTAAACAGAATCAACCGAAAGGTCCCATATGCTCACGAGCCAAAAAGTCATCGATGCCATTAACGAACAGATCGGGTACGAGTTCAGCGCGGAGTTGCAGTATTACGCAATTGCGGCGCATTTTGCGGCCGAGGCGCTGCCGCAACTTTCGCAGCATTTTTTTCAGCAGGCCGAGGAAGAAAAAGGACACGCGCTGCGCTTCATCAAATACGTGGTCGATGCCGGCGGGCGCGTGATGATCCCGGCGATCAATGCCCCGAAATCGAAATTCAAGACGGCGCGCGACGCGGTCAAACTCTCGCTCGATCAGGAAATTCACGTCACGCAGCAAATTAATGGGCTCGTCGGGTTAGCGCGAAAGCAGAACGACTACATCACGATCAATTTTCTCCAGTGGTTCCTGACCGAGCAGCTCGAAGAAGTTTCGTCGATGGATAATCTGCTCAAGATCATCGAGCGCGCGGGGACGGATCTGCTTCAAGCCGATGAATATCTGGCGCGGGTCGGGCTGCGAACGATGCCCCAGCCGCCGAAGCAATGAAATTGTAGAGGCGTTTGTGCCAAACGCCTGATCTTAAACTCGGCGAAGCGAAGATCGACATCTTCCAAATCTTGCGCCACCGGTTGTTCGGCCTTATCGCCAATCTATGAATGCGAAAATTATTTGTTTGCTGGTGGCGGTCAGCCTCATGTTCACGAGCCCGGCATTTGCTGCCGGTGCAAAGACTTATCAGGTCACTGGAACGGTGGTTGCGGCCACCGGCACCATGGTCACGGTGCAAAAGGGAACGGAGAAATGGGAAATTGATATCGATCCCGCGACGACCAAAGGTTTCGGCGATCTTAAAGTTGGCTCGACAGTCACAGTTACCTACGTGATGAGCGCGATGAAAATCGAAGGGAGCGCCGCCGCCGCAGCTGAGACCACGCCCGCACCACGTAGTCCCGCTCCGACTCCGTGATTGGCTAGCGCAGGAGATTTTCGACGCGACGGGGTCCAAGGCGGAGTGGCGGTCGCGCTCGGAATGACAAAAGGCTGACGAATACTTGGCGCGTCTCGGCTAAGACCAATGCCCAGGCCGCCGAAGGAGTGACATTGTCCGAGTTTGCCCACGAAACACAGGAAATGACGCGAAAAAGAGGAGGTTTTTCTTTATTTTTAGCGTCTTTGGTTTGTTTAGTGGGATCATTTATCTTCTAGACTGACCAGGCGAGACGCCCGTTGGCGGCACAGGCTTGGAAGCCTATGTTCCTACAGCTCCCGCCGACGCCAGGCGCCGAGGACGATGCCGCTAATGGCGAAGGCGAGAAAGGGGCGCCCCATGTTGATGAGAATGAGCGGCCAGGGATTTGTTTCGAACGCTGAAAACACGGAGATAGTCGCGTATTGGACAAACAAGAACCCGAACCAGCAGATGAGCGCGATCTTCAATCCGGTGAGGGCGTGCGCGACATGTAGTTTTGCGAACAGCCATGCCAGCGCGTAATTGACAACGATTGCGGCGACGATCGCGATCACATAGGGGACCGCGCTGTGCGGCGGTTCGATGTCTGTCATGGTGCGGGCGTTGTAATTCAACCACGCCTCGCCAAAGAGCGCGTACCATCCCAACCCAATAAAGAAATGTATGACCACAAGAACCAAGACAGCGAGATGGTGGATTCTGTGGTTCATAAGGGTCGTGATTATCTGGATGCCACGATTTGAATTGCAAGCCGATTCATCCCAGCGACCGAGGTCGACCCAGAAATTGCGGCGCAGGTTTCCAAACTGCTTCCCTCAATAAAGGTAAGGCTTGGATAGCGGGAACGCATTCTTGATTAATTCTATTCGCGGGCTGGCGTCTTCGGTGACAAGAACCTCCACGACATCGAAGCGAAAGAGGATATCGGGATTATCCAACATGCGCAGCCAGTTGAGGGCGCCGCGCGAAATGCGCTTCTGTTTTTGCCGATCGACTGCTGTGAACGGCCGGCCAAAATCTTCCCGGGTGCGTGTTTTTACTTCGACGAAGACGAGCGTATCGCAGTCGCGGCAGACGATGTCGATTTCGCCGCCGGTTCGTCCTTTGAAGTTACGATAAAGAATTTTGTAGCCCCTGCTCCGCAGGAAGCGAGCGGCCAGTTTCTCGCCGTGAGCGCCGCGCCGGAGGTGCTGCGGCGTCGATGAGGCCTTCGAGGGCAAGAAGCGGCTGCGCCACCGGTTCGAAAGATCGGCGATGGATCGGACAAGGCCCGAATTCATGGAGTTTCAAGAGATGGATCTCAGTGCCGTAACCTTTATGCTGGCTGAAGCAATACTCCGGAAAATCGGCACAGAAGTCACGCATCATTCTGTCGCGGGTAACTTTCGCGATCACACTGGCAGCAGCGATAGTGAGGCTGAGGCAATCGCCATCGATAATCGCGGTCTGGGGAACTGGAAAAGGAATGACGGGCAGCCCATCAATCAACACGTGGTCAGGCGCGCTGGAGAGCGCGGCAATGGCCTCGCGCATCGCCTTGTGCGTTGCGCGCAGAATATTGATGCGGTCGATCTCGATGCAATCGACAATCCCGACTGCCCAGGTGAGGTTGGGATTACAGGTCAAGTCCTCATAAATTTCTTCGCGCAGTTCCGGCGCAAGCTGTTTGGAATCGTTCAGGCGCCGGTGACGGAATTTTTCCGGAA
>QHOW01000206.1 GCA_003219435.1 Verrucomicrobiota bacterium
TTGCACACGATTGTGCAAAAAGAAAACCTGACCCTGGCGCTCCAGCTCACGATTGATGGCATCGCGGACAATTCGCTCATCATAGGCGGAGACCATCGTCTCGACGGGCAGCCGGTTGAGCGGCGGCGTTTCGATCGTGGACATGTCTTTTACACCCACGAGCGACAGGTAAAGGGTGCGCGGAATGGGCGTGGCGGAGAGCGTCAGGACATCGACGAGCTTAAACAGCTCCTTGAATTTTTCCTTGTGCAGAACTCCAAACCGCTGTTCTTCATCGATCACTACGAGCCCCAGATCTTTAAAGACGACATCGCCAGAGATAAGCCGATGGGTGCCGATGACGATATCGACGCCGCCTTCGCGCAAAAGTTGGAGGATCTTTTTCTGCTCTCCTTGCGAACGGAAACGGCTGAGCATTTCGATTCGCACGGGGTAATCGAGCATGCGCTGCCGAAATACTTCGAAATGCTGCTGAGCCAGAACAGTCGTCGGCGCGAGGACTGCAACTTGTTTGCCGTCCATGACGCCTTTGAATGCGGCGCGAATGGCGACTTCGGTCTTGCCAAAGCCGACATCACCGCAGATCAAACGATCCATCGGCTGCGGACGCTCCATGTCGATTTTTGTGTCGATGATTGCTTTCAATTGGTCTGGCGTTTCGCGAAACGGAAACGAATGTTCGAATTCCGCCTGCCATTTGCTATCAGGAGCAAATGTGTGGCCGGGATGCATCTGCCGCTCTGCCTGGACCGCGAGCATTTTGCCAGCGTAATCGAAGATTGAAGCCGCGGCGTTTTTCTTGGCGCGCGTCCATTTCGCATCGCCGAGCGAACTGAGAGCCGGTGACCTTTTGCCGACGCCGACGTAACGCGAAACGAGATAGGCTTGTTCGAGCGGGACGTAGAGCTTTGCTTCGTCGGCAAACTCGAGTGCTAGAACTTCCTGCTGCTCGTCCTGGTAGGGATCCCGTTTTTGCGGGAGGCCGTCCGCCAGCGCGTGCTCCGGCGCGCCCTGCGGTCGCGCCCTACCAATTTTCACTAGCCCCAGAAATCGTCCCACGCCGTGTTCGAGATGCACGACGAAGTCGCCTTCGGTGAGCTCGTTGAAATCGATCTGTGCGCGACGCCGTTCCGCACGATGCAGGCTGCGCCGTGGATGGGCGGCCAATCGTCCAAATAATTCAGCGGCCGAAAGAACGACGAGATTGGCTGCCGGAAAACAAAATCCATGCGCGAGCGTTCCTTCGAGAAGATCGACATCATCCAGCGCCTCCTTCTCGCCCATCACCTCGTGGAAGCGCTCGATTTCGCCTTCAGTCTGAAAATAAATGACGACCTTGGCCTTGTTCGCGCGCCACCGCTCCAGGCGTGCGGAAAACTGCGCGCGTTTCGCTTCGATGAGCATGAGATCACCGATCGCGAACTCACCGGCTTCGCAATCCTGAAACGCGCCGCTGAAATCTTCCGGACCGATCTCTATCCAGCCTTCGCTGATTTGTATGTGCGCGTTGGAAGTTTTTTCGGGTTCAATGTCAATCGCAAGATGATCGCGCGAGATATGATCGCGGACGACTCCGCTTTGATCTTCAGTCGCTCCCAGCAAAATATCGACCGAAGTCAAATCGCGCACCGAGCTTTGAGTATCGATATCGAATTCGCGCAACGAATCGATTTCGTCGCCAAAGAATTCCAGTCGCACCGGTAATGGCGCCTGCCACGAATAGAGATCGACAATGCCACCACGGACGGCGAATTGCCCGCGTGTAGTGACTTGAGCGACGCGCTCATAACCAGCGCCCGCGAGTTGCTCGACGAGGTGTTCCATGTTCGCGTTTGCCTCGCGCCGAAGTTGAACAACTGCGGATTGGAGCTTATCACGCCTCGGTGCAGCTTGATTAAGACCTGCGCGCGAACCTGCATAAGCAGCGCGAGCCGTTCGGCTGCGATTTCTGGATCGGGCAAAACATTTTCGACCGCGGCAAACTCGGCTTCCGGTAGAAAAAGTGCCGTCGGATGCCAGTTCAGCAAGCTCTCGAAAATCAGTTCTTGAGAATGAACATTGGGACAGAGGATCCAAATTGTCTCGTGGATGCGAGGGGCGATCGTAGCGACGAGAAACGCCTGGGCCGTCTGAGTAACGTGTGAGAACCGCACCGGCCATTGCACTCTATCGATTGCGCGAAGTTTGCGCGCGATCGGCTCGCTCGCCGCAACGTTCTCTAGAAGCTCTTTCCGCCACGATTTCTCCATCGCTTAGCTGTCGCCGAAAAGGAGTGGAAGTTCAAAATTGCCCGACAAAAAGCGGCTCGGCAGTGTTGGTCAATTGTCAGTCGGGAATGCTGGGCGAATCGGATGTCAGGCCACCAGCCTGACTTGGCGAGCAGGCTGCCAGCCTGCTCCCCACGCCCATTCGCCAGGCTGGCAGCCTGTTGGCCGAGTCAGCCAAGCTGGCCGACATCCAATTCCGCCAGAGCCACGAGGAAAGCGTGGCATCCGGTTGTTGAGCGCAGCAGTTCTCGCAGTAGAGTTTGACCCGAAATGTTTGAACTGACCATCGGGTGTCTCAAATGGGCCGCTGTCGGCTTCATCGTGGCGTTTTTTCTGATGAGGATGTACGAAGCCAGTCATATTCATGACGATATTCCCAGACCTGAGTTCAAAAAACGCCAGTCGAAACGCGCAGCACTCGTCCTATCGACGTTCGCGGCAATGCTATCGGCGCTGGTGTGGCTTTTGGTGCAGAAATGGGACTAGAAGCGTTTCAAAAATCGATTTGTTAGGCGTGTGACTCCTTCGCTCCCGCGCACTCGGCCTCCGGCCAGCCCGTCTATGTCGCTCGGTGCCTGCCGGCTCCATTCTGGGAAACGCAAATCGAACGCCACGGGCAGGCATTCGCCGCGTATCTGTTTAGCGTTCTCGGTGGTCTCCATGTGCGCTGTGAGCAAGCCGGCAACATGCCAGCTTGAGCGAGCAGAATGCCCGCGCTCCCCCTGTCTTGCACGAACGCGCGTTCGCAGACGCCCCCAAGCCGCCCCCGACAGGGAGCGCAAGCATGTTGCTCGCTCTGGCTGGCATTGTTGCCAGGCAGCCGCCCTGCGTACCTGCGCTGAACACATACTTCGCTAGGGCGAACGACGCTCTACAATTAGCAAAACAGGAATTTTGAAGCCGCTTCCAGCCCTATCCCATGTAAAATCCGCCGTTCACGTTCAAAACGTGGCCGGTGATGTATGACACCATCGGCGATGCGAGAAAAAGCGCTGCATCGACAATCTCGTTGACCTCGCCAAGACGGCCGAGCGGGATTTGTTTGATAAAATTCGCGGTGACTTCTTCGGACATGCCTTTGCTCATCCCGACATCGATGAAGCCGGGCGCAATGGCATTAACGGTAATGTTCTGACGCGCAAACTCGCGCGCGGAGACTTTGGTGAGCGCGATGATCGCGGCTTTGCTCGACGAATAATTTGCCTGGCCAAAAAGCCCCATTTGGCCACTGACCGAAGAGAGGTTCACGATTCGTCCGCCGCTGTGCAAAATCGCGGCGGCCTTTTGCGTGACTGTGAATGTGCCGATGAGATTCACGCGCACCACGCTCTCGAATTCTTCCGGCGACATTTTTTTGATCGTGCGGTCGTGGATAATCCCGGAATTGTTCACGAGAATATCGAGGCCGCCCCGCTTGTCGCCGATCTTGGTCATCATCGATTCGACCTGCCCCGGCTGCGTCACGTCGCACTCGATCACAAGCGGCGCCTCTAATTCCTTCGCCACATTTGCCGCATCAGTCTTATTTTGCCTCTGCGCATCGGCCACATAATTCACCACACATTGCGCACCGCGCTTGCCAAACGCTTTAATCATTTCCGCGCCGATTCCGCGCGAGCTGCCCGTGACGAGGACAACTTTCCCAGTGAAATCCAGTGGATCAGGCATTTAGTGATTTAATGAGTTAGTGATTTAGCGATTGCAATCGTTAAATCACTGAATCACTAAATCGTTAAATCTCTTCAAATGGCTTCACCGATTCGCATCCTCACCGCTGTTCCAATTTGTGACGGCCACGACAGCGCGATCAATACAATCAATCTCGAGTTCATCCGGCACGGCATTGAGGTCATCTATCTTGGTTATCATCGCTCGGTCGGCGATATTGTCCGCGCCGCGATCCAGGAAGACGTGCGCGCCATTGGCATTTCCAGTTATAACGGCGGGCACGTCGAGTTCTTCGCGGAAGTGGTCGCTCTTTTGCGCAAACGCGGAAGCGACATCAGGGTCTTTGGCGGCGGCGGCGGTACCATCACGCATGAGGACGCTGCAATCATGAGACGCAAAGGCGTGGACGAAATTTTCTTCGCGGGAACGTCCCTCGACGACATGGTGAAGTTTGTTCATCAGCGTTACGGCAAACCGCGCGGGAAGAGAACGCGCGCCAAAAGGTCCGACATGGAGCTGGCGCACAAGCTGAGTGAAATCGAAGATGCCTACGCAAGCGGGAAGAAACCGCTGACGCTCAACGCTCGGCGCCGAATGTCGAAGGCCGAGGCGAAGCAAAATCAAACATCAAACATCAAACATCAAACATCAAAGGTCATCGGATTCACCGGGCCAGGCGGCGCGGGAAAAACGACGTTGATCGATGAGTTGGTATTGCGCTTCCTCCATCAAAATCCAAAAGGACGGATCGCGATTTTGTCGCACGATCCGAGCGTGATTGGCGAAGGCGCATTACTGGGCGATCGCGCCACCATGATCAACTCGCAGGACGATCGCGTCTTCATGCGCAGCATGGCCACCCGTGGGCAAGCCGGCGGACTTTCGCCTGCGACACACGATTGCCTGGCGTTGCTCGCACGCTCTGGGTTCGATTGCGTGATCATTGAAACGGTTGGCACCGGCCAGGAAGCCATGCCATTTCGAAAAAATGGCATTGTCGATCTTACCGTGCTGGTGATGAATCCTGATTACGGGAGCCGGTTGCAACTGCAAAAGATCGTCATGCTCGATATCGCCGATATCGTGGTCGTGAACAAGAGCGATCTCCAGCGCGCTCGCACCGCCCACACCGAGATCGAACAACGTCTGCAACAAAACCGGCGTGGCCAGCGATTGATCGACACGGTCGCAAAACGGCATCGTGACCCTGGCGTGGATCAATTGTTCGATCTAATTTCAATGGTAGGGCGCGACCGGTCCGAGCCGGACTGGCATCAGGCGTGCCAAACGAGAGGACGCGAAAAATCATGAGCAAACTTGGACAAGTCATTGAGTCGATTGAGAAGTACAACAAGTTTGTTCTCGATCAGGTAAGGCGTGCGCGCACCGACCAACAATTCGGGCGCGATCTGCTCGGTCGCTGGAACGATATCAAAGCGAAAACACCGATAACCCGTACACCAACCGGATTGCCCTTGCCGCGCCTGGCGCTGCCGGAGATCGATGAACCCGGCGAGATTGCCCGTTATCTCTTCGGCGAAGGATTCCCGGGTGAGTTTCCGTTTCTCAACGGCGCCTACCGCGAGATGTATCTGGAGCCGGTGCGCGGGGTCGAAAGCTTCGAAAAGAATGGTGGTAGGGCGCGACCGGTCCGGGCCGGACTGGCATCAGGCGCGCCGGCCAAAAAGCTGCCTCAAGCCGAGGAACCGACGCGTTTGTTCTCTGGTTTAATGCTGGCCGAGGACACCAACGAACGCTTTCATTACCTGACCCAGCACCAGCGCACGCATCGGCTTAGCACGGCATTCGATGGGCCAACTCTTTATGGCATCGACAGCGATGCCGATGGTGTCTTCGGAAAAATCGGCGAGGGCGGCGTGGCGATCGATACGGTCGAAGATATGGTGCGGCTTTACGATGGATTTGATCTTGGCTCGCCCGATTTTTCCGCGTCGATGACGATCAGCGGGCCGGCGCCGATCATCATGGCGATGTATATCGCGGCTGCGAAACGCCGTTTCGGTCCGAAAGTTGTTCCGAAATTGCGCGGCACGATTCAGGCCGACATTTTCAAGGAAGTCCAGGCGCAGAATGAAACCATTTTCCCGATCGAAGCCTCGCTGCGTTTTCTCACCGACATGGTCGAGTTCACCACTCGCGAGATGCCCCGCTGGTATCCGATCTCGATCAGCGGTTATCACATCGGCGAAGCCGGCTCGACGCCCGTGCAACAGGCAGCTTATACTCTCTCAAACGGCTTTGCTTACGCGGAAATGTTCGCCGCGCGCGGAATTCCCGTCGATCAATTCGGCCCACGCCTCTCGTTTTTTCTCGATTGCGGGCTGGACGCGGAATACATCGCCCTGGCGCGGGTGTCGCGCAGGATTTGGGCGATCGGTATGCGCGATGTATTTGGCGCCGGACCGCGCGGGCAGCTATTGAAATTGCACACGCAAACTAGCGGTCGGTCGCTCATCGCTGCCGAATTCAAAAACAATCTCACGCGCACCGCTGCGGAGTTGATCCTTGCTTATATGAACGCCACGAATTCGTGCCACTCAAACAGCGCGGATGAGCCGTTCACCACGCCGAGCGAAGAATGGATCCGGCTCGCGGCGCACGGACAAGCGATCCTGCTGGAGGAATCGGGCATTTTCAAACACACCATGAACATGTTGAGCGGCTCGCCTGGCATGAAAGCGGTGGAGCGTGCAGTCGAGCTCGCGATTCTTGATGAGTTCCGGGAGATCGAGCGGCTCGGCGGCGTGCTGGCGGCGGTAGAAGACCGTTATCAGCGCAGCCAGATTCAAAACGCCGCGCATCGCTACGAGCAGCAAATCTATGATGGGACTCGCCCGCTCATCGGTCTCAATCGTTACCGCAACGGCAGTGACGACATACCGGAAGTGAAACTTGCGCGCACCCCGCGCAAGAAACAGCAGCTCCAGGTCGATCGGCTTGCGAAATTCAAAAAGAAAAACGCCGAGAAAGCAAAACGCGCGCTCGACAAGCTGGCCGCCGTCGTTGAGCGCGGTGAAAATTGTCTCCCCGCTTTGCTCGAAGCCGTCGAAGTCTGTTCCTTGGGTCAGATCACTGGACGGCTACAGGAAGTGGTGGGTAGATTTCGGCCGATGGTGTAGACGCCGCAAATCAAATGTGGGAGGGGCCTTAGTGCCCCGACCTCTCATGAGATCAGATGGTCATTCACGCAACCTGCGCCTGCATCGCCTGAGCGATACGCCTGCGACATTTTTTGTCACCAAATCACTTCATCCAAAAAAGCCGATCCTCGATGAAGTCGCGCGAGAAATCGTTAACGCTCTTGGTTATGCGGTTCAGCAGGAGCGGATCTATCTCCGCTCGTTTGTGGTGATGCCGGATCATTGGCACGCTCTATTTGCGCTGCGTGGGCCATGGACACTGCCGAAATTCATGCATGCGTTGATGAGCTATGTGGCCGGAAAAACTTCTGCCCTCTTACGGACGAACAAAACATCGTGGCAAGACGGCTATTACGATACGCTCGTCAAAACAGCGAAACAATTTGGGTTCGTCACTTATTACATCGAGCGGAACCCAGTCGTGAAGGGACTCGTCGAGTCACCTGATCAGTGGGATGCGAGCAGTGCAACGAGAACGGACTTGGTAACCGATCCTTGGCCGTGGCTGCTTGACTAGCTCGTAACACCAGTCGGGGCACTAAGGCCCCTCCCACTTTTCTTAATTTCTTCCAAGCTCCCCGGATTCTCCAACGCCGACGTGTCGCCGAGCTTTTCGCCGATGTATGCCGCGCGGACGATTCGACGCATGACTTTTGCGTTTCGCGTTTTCGGGATGTCGGCGACGAACAAGACATCTTTCGGCATGAGCGCTTTGCCGAGTTCGGTTGCGATTTTGTTTTTTAAGGCGCTTGCCAGAGCGACATCTCCATTTGCGCTCTTCTTCAAAACACAGAAACAAACGAGCGCTTCGCCTTTGATCGGATCGGGCACACCGACAGCCGCCGCTTCGCTGACCTGCGGATGCGCAACCAGAATTGATTCCACTTCCGCTGGTCCGACACGTTTGCCCGCAAGTTTAATCGTGTCGTCGGAACGCCCGAGAATGTACCAAAGGCCGTCGTCATCGACCGCGGCCCAATCGCCGTGGACCCACACATCGGGGAAGCGCGACCAATAACTCTCAATGTAGCGCTCGCGATCTTTCCAAAACCCGCGGGTCATCCCAATCCACGGCTGGCGTATGACAAGCTCGCCCACTTTTCCGCGCAGTGATTTCCCATTTTCATCAACAACATCCGCTGCCATTCCGGGCAACGGACCGGAAAACGCGCACGGTTTCATTGGAGTAAGAACGTTGCCCATCACGATGCCGCCGGAAATCTCCGTGCCGCCGGAGTAATTGATGATCGGGAGTTTTGCGCGCCCGACGTTTTGAAATAGCCACATCCATGGATCGGGGTTCCACGGCTCGCCGGTGGAAGCGAACTTGCGGAGCGATGAAAGATCATGCCGGTGCACGATCTCATCGCCATAACGCCGCAGCGCGCGGATCAAAGTCGGAGAGACGCCGAGCGCCGTCACCTTGTGGCGGTCTACCAACGACCAGACGCGATCCGGTTCAGGGAAATCGGGCGCGCCGTCATAAAGCATCATGGTCGCGCCCAGTAGCAAGGTCCCGAAAACTTCCCACGGCCCCATCATCCAGCCCATGTCGGTCATCCAGAAAAGGGTTTCATCCGCATGGAGATCGAGCCCGTGCCACATGTCCTGGGCAGACTTAATGGGAAATCCGCAATGCGTATGCACCGCACCTTTTGGGCGGCCAGTAGTGCCCGAGGTGTAAATGATCATCATTGGATCTTCCGCGGACGCGACACAAGTTTGATGTTCGATGTTTGATGTTTGATGTAAGAGCTCGCGCCACGAGTGAGTTCTGTAGGGGAAGCTGACAGTTTCCCGTGTTTTCTTAGAAGCGTCGCTTACAGATTGCCCCAAAACGATCAGGTGTTTGAGTGTCGAAATCTGCGACGCGGCTTCCTCTGCGACCGGTCTCATCGCGCAGAATTTTCCACGCCGAGAAGTTCCATCGGCCGTGAAAAGCGCTTTTGCCTCGGCATCGTTGAGCCGAGAGACAATCGCCGCCGCACCGAAACCGGAAAAAAGCGGCAGGAAAATCCCGCCGATCTTGATGATAGCGAGCATCGCGATCACGATCTCGGGAACCATTGGCATAAACACGCCGATGGCGTCGCCTTTCGCGAGGCCGAGACTGCGCAACTCCGCCGCCATTTTATTCACCTGTTCGCGAAGCTCTTTGTAAGTGATCGTGCGCGTCGTGCCGTCTTCGATTTCGGATTTGATGGCGAGACGATTGTCGATCTCGGCGCCCGCATATTTATCAAGCAGGTTATGAACGATGTTCATCTGGCCATCGACGCACCAATGCGCCCATGGTTTGCCGCCGACCAGATCAACAACGCGCGAGTACGGTTTGTAAAACTGAATACCGAGATCGCGCAGCACCGTGTCCCAGAACCAGGCAATGTCGGTCGTCGATCGTCGCATCAGTTCATCGTAGGAACCGAGCGCGTGCCTTTCGATGAAGCGCTGCAAATTGGATTGCGCGATCAGATCCGGCATGGGATGCCACACGAATTCTCCGCCAAATTGGAAGTCGCTCACAGGAAGATTGTGCGAATGATCTGTAAACAGTGCAAGCAGTCAGAGGAGGGGAGCGTGGGCTTGTAGCCCGCTCTGTCCGGCATTTGTGCCGAACAGCTTCGGAGCGGCGACATCAGGGGAGATGCGACCCGCCTGCGGTAAGGTTATCGTCTGGGAAAGCCGCCGGCAACATGCCGGCGGCAGCGGGCAG
>QHOW01000207.1 GCA_003219435.1 Verrucomicrobiota bacterium
GAGCCAGTCGCTTTCCGATCGGCAGACGGCTGCCTTTGCCAGCGGAATCATTTCTTCATTCGAGCGGAGATGTTGAAAGGCTGAGCGGATCGATTCGCTTGTCATCGATTGGAGCCAGAGACGCTGGATTGGCTTTTTGCTCCCGCTCAGTCTTACGAGGTACCGGAAGATGAGCTCGCCTTCGCGCCCGGCATCGCAGGCATTGATTAGAAGATCGACATCCTTCCTCTGAATCACCCGTTTGAGGGTGTTGAAGCGTGCTTTCGTTTTCTCAATCGGCTTTAGCTCAAACGCATCTGGAATGATCGGCAAATTCGCGAAACTCCATTTGCCGCGCTTTACATCCAATTCGCTCGGCAGGGCGAGTTCGACCAGATGCCCGAGGGCAGACCCAATGATGTAGCGATCATTTTCGAAATGATCGCCCTCCTTTTTAAAGCCACCGAGCGCGCGCGCGAGGTCGCTTGCGACGCTGGGCTTCTCAGCAATGACAAGTGTCTTGGACATTTGGAGGTGCAACCGAAGCTTAGTTTCGCGCCAATTGCAAACTGCAAGAGGGAAATGCGGCCGCTAGGCCAGTTTCACGAAGTATTTCCCGGGCAACTGCTTAACGAGCCGCTTCAGTTCGAGCCGGAGAAGAGTAGAAGAGACGACGGCACTTGGCAAATCGCACTTGGCGGCAATCTGATCGATCGGCGTCTCGGACGCATCGATGGCGTCATAGATGCGGCGCTCCTCCTCCGAAAGCGGCGGCAACGGACGCGCTGCGGCCTCCGGCGACGGTTTTGTTTCCGGCAAAAGAATTTGCAGGTCATCCAGAATGTCACTGGCGTCCATGACCAGCTTTGCGCCTTGCTGGATGAGCCGATTCGATCCCATCGCGCTCGGCGCATTGATGTGCCCGGGCACCGCGTAAACCGAGCGGCCCTGTTCCAGCGCCTGCGCTGCAGTGATGAGCGCGCCGCTGTTCAACCCCGCTTCGACTACGAGAATGCCGTGGCTCCAACCGGAAATGATCCGGTTGCGCATCGGGAAAGTTTGGCGATCTGGTTCGATCTCCATCGAGAACTCGGATACGATTGCGCCGTTTCCGGAGCGAATTTTCTCGGCAAGCGCGGCGTTTTCCGGCGGATATAATTTGGCCAATCCGGAGCCGATCACTGCGATCGTGCGTCCCTTTGCAGCCAGGGCTCCCTGATGTGCGGCCGTGTCGATCCCGCGGGCAAGACCGCTGATCACAGTCAATCCCGCATAAGCAAGCTGATAAGCCAGTTTCTTCGCCGACTCTAACCCGTAGTGTGTCGTGCGCCGGGCGCCGATGATTCCGATGGCGTGATGGTCGCGCTCTTCCAGCTCGCCCCAAACGTAAAGCACAATTGGCGGCGCGTGAATTTCCCGGAGTGATTTGGGATAGGAAGAAGATTCCTGCGTGATAACCGTCGCGCCAAAATCGCTGACATGCCGGAGCTCCGCAGCAAGATCAACAGTCGATTTCCAGTTACTGATTTGATCTGCGACTTCATTGCCGATTCCTTCAACCTGCCGAAGCTCACCGCGTTTCGCGGCGAGGATTTGTTGCGGCTCCTTAAAAACCTCCAGCAATTTCCGCAACCGCACCGGCCCGACGGTTGGCAACATATTGAGCGCGATACAAGCCTCGGTCGCGTTCATCAGTTCTCATTCGGCAGGGCCTTTTAGGAGCCGTGGTCAAATTCGTCGGCTCGACAGAGTCTCGCCCTACCGGAAATTAAAACGGAATTTCGTCCTCGTCGGGCTGGGCTGGTGCAGACGGTTTAGGCGGGGGCGCGCTGGTTTTGGCACCCGCGCTCGTTTGTCGATCTTCTCCGGCGGTCTCCGCGGCAGCGCCCGCTCCGCCAGGGCGGCCACCCAACAACTGCATGCTCTCGCCCACAACGCGAAGTTTAGTTCGTTTTTGCCCTGTCTGCTTGTCATCCCACGAATCCATTTGCAGGCGGCCTTCGATGAAAACCGGTCGGCCTTTTTTCAAGTATTCACCGGCGATCTCGGCCAGGCGTGCCCACAGGACAACGTCGACGTAGGTGACTTCTTCGCGCTTTTCCCCGCTGTCGGTTGTGTAAACGCGATTCACAGCGATGCCGAGATCGCAGACTGCGCTGCCTTTGGGCGTGTAACGCACCTCCGGATCGCGGGTGAGATTTGTGAGATTTCCGAGTAGAATGACTTTGTTAAAGCTGGCCATTTCTGCCTTGTAGCGAAATCATTTTGCTTTTGCCATCTTTTTCGCCGGCTTCTCCTTCTTTTCCGCGAGGCGCTGGAAATTCTGGCGATAAACTTCCGGATCCAGCTTAAATTTCGCTCTTAGCCTGGAAACCAGTTGGGGTTCGGCGTTGAAGATAAAATTCACATAATATCCGGCATCGAGTGGACCGGCCACGTACGAAAACTGGTGCTTGTCCATTTTTTGCACCTGTTCGATTTGGGCGCCTTCTTTTTGAAACTCGGATTCCAATCGATCAATGATCTCCTTGATGGTGTCCTCTTTGCCCTGTGAATTCAGCACAAGCAGCGCTTCATAACGGTTTTTCATGATTCTTCAGTTTTGTTGCCCCTGAATGCTCTCGGGGTTGAAAGTGTTCATCGCGGAAATGAGGCCGTTGTCAATCGCGCATTTCACCGCTTCCACCGCGCGATCGATTGTCGATCTAACGATCGGTTTTTCCTCCTCAAGGAAACGGCTCAACACATAATCGACCGATCCTTCGGGCGGCGCCTGGCCAATGCCGATGCGCAGCCGGGGGATCTCCTCGGCCCCGAATTGCATGATAATTGACTCAAGGCCGTTGTGACCACCCGATCCCCCACGGCTCCGCAACCGGAGACGGCCGAGCGGGAGAGCAAGATCGTCAAGGACGACGAGAATTTCGGGCGGCTCGATTTTGTAAAACTGCGCGATTGCGAAGAGCGGATAGCCGCTCCGGTTCATGAAACTCTTCGGCTTCACCAGGAGCGCGCCGCCGCATTTCGTCCATAGCGCGTCCCACTTTGTTGATCTTTCCCATGTCGATCCAAACTGTGCCGCAAGCTGATCGACGACCATGAACCCGATGTTATGACGCGTGGCTGCGTATTCCGGGCCGGGATTCCCGAGACCGGCAATCAGGCGAATCTGTGGAGGTGCTTCTTCCACGGTCGCGAAATCCAAAATCCAAAAACTTGTCCTGAGCGAAGCGGAGCGGAGCCGAATGGATCCAAAATCGAAAATGGTTTACTTCTTCTGTTCTTTTTCCTTGGGAGCTTTTTCCTTCGCAGCCGGTGCTGCGGCGGCTTCGCCCTCTTCCTTCTTCTCGGTGATAACTTCCGGTCCCGCAGCGGCTTCGGCCGTGGCAACGGCTGGCGCTTCTTCCACTATGGGAGCGAGGACCGAAAACGCGGTGAGATCAGGCTGCACTTTTGCCGCGACTCCCGACGGAAGCTGAATGTTCCGAACGTGAATGGAATCGCCGATGTTCAGGGCCGAGACGTCCACTGTGATGCGGTCCGGCAAGTCGCGCGGCAGGCATTCAATTGTCAGCGCGCGCAGACTCTGCTCGAGCAAGCCCCCGAAATTTTTAACGCCATTGGCCGTGCCCATCGGCTCGAGGGGGACCTCAGCCTGGATCGTTTCGTCCATGGAGATGGCGTGAAAATCAAGATGACGAATCTCGCCACCTACGGGGGAGTGTTGCACTTCCTGCACCAGCGCAGTGCGATTCGATTTTTCACCGGCGATCTCAAGCTCAACCAAAACGTTTTCTCCGGAAGCGTGGCTCATCATTGCATTGACGTCGCGGGTAGCGACTTGCAAGGGCTGCGGTTTATTTTTGCTGCCGTAAATGACCGCTGGAATGAACCCGCGCGTCTTCAATTTACGCACGGCAGAACGTCCCACGTTCGTCCGCAGTTCCGCCTTTAGTTTAACTTGTTTTGCCATTTTTTCCGTTCTCGATGTTGAACAGCGAGGAGACGGACTCGTCGTTATGAATCCGCTTTATACCTTCCCCGAGAAGCTCGGAGACGCATAGCACCGTCGTTTTAAAACCTTCCACGGTGCGCACCGGCGTGCTGTTGGTCGTTACTAATTCCGCGATTTTCGATTTTTGCAAACGCTCGATTGCGATATCGACGAGGACCGCGTGCGACACGCCCGCATAAATCTTCTGGGCGCCACGCTTTTTCATAAGCTCAGCCGCGGAAGTTAACGTCCCGGCCGTCTCAGTAAGATCGTCGATCAGAAGCACGTCGTAGTCTTTCACCTCGCCGATGAGGTACAACGCCTCAGTCTCAGTAGCGCTGCGGCGTTCCTTTGCCACGATGGCGAGATTGGCGTTGAGCGCCTCCGCGTAGGCCGAAGCCATCTTAAGTCCGCCAAGATCGGGCGAAACGACCACGGTTTTTCCTGTGAGCTGTTGTCGCAGATACTTGATCAATACGGGGGCCGAATAGAGGTGATCCACCGGAATATCGAAGAAGCCCTGCACTTGCTGTGCATGCAAGTCCATCGTCAGCACCCGGCTCACACCGGCGGCGTTCAGCAAATTCGCGACGAGTTTGGCCGTAATCGGGACGCGGGGCTGGTCTTTCCGGTCCTGGCGCGCGTATCCAAAAAATGGAATGACTGCCGTGATCCGGTCCGCGCTGGCGCGCCGCGCCGCGTCCACCATGATGAGCAGCTCCATCAAGTGCTGATTAGTCGGCGGACAGGTCGGTTGAATGATGAAAACATCGTGGCCTCGAATGTTTTCCTCGATCCTCACGTACGTTTCGCCATCGGGAAACGAGCTGATCGTCGCCTGACCGAGCGGAACGCCGATGTACTTGCAAATCCGCTCGGCCAAATCGCGGTTGGCGGAACCGGTGAAGACTTTTAGCTCTGGCTGAAGCGCGAACATCGAGCGGTTAAGTTAGACGGGCAGAAACGGCCTTGGCAATCTTCAAAACTTGCCGGTAGTGCATCAGTTGGAAATTAAATGTTGCTCGTTCGGAAAGGACCCACTACGTAATTTTGGGCAGCGGCTTAAATGCGGGGAGCATAGGTGCCGAAATTGACGTAATCAAGCCGACCCCGCCTGCCCTAGATTTTTCAAAATGATACACCACCAACTTGCCAATTCTGTCGTTGGAGTTCGAGAAAGATTTCGCCCTCCTCGTTGATTTATCCTCCGACCCAACCCGGAACTAGTGCCTACGTTCAAAACTCCCCCGCCCCATGGAAGCAAATCATGTAGTCAAATATTCGCGCCCACAGAACGAAGAGGAACGTAAATTTCGCTTTCGCGTTCTCGAGATCCATCGAGACGTTGAGAATCCGCGAGCGCACATCCAGCTAATCTGCGACTCGCGTATCAAACCCGTTGAGGTTGTGGCGTTAGCCGAAATCGAACCAGTGGCACCTTAAAGGAAAGCTTCCCGCGTCGCCAGAGAGAGCCGAGTCACGGTTCGCGAAACGCACCCTCTGATTGATGGGTTTCGATCGGCGCACCCGATTCATCGAGTACACGAACGATCATCGCATGTGAGCGGCTGTAGAACTTTGCATAACCAATCGCGTCTTCGGCACGGCCATACCAAAGTCGGCTGCGAAAGCTCGTTCATCACGAAACAGTCCGTGTTGGCAATTGTCCGCTGTTGTCCACGGCGAGCTATGGAAGTCAGCCAGCTATAAGCTTTCAAGCGCGACGCCGGTTTCTTCGATGCCGCCGAACGATTTCACGCCGGCATCGCTTCGGGCTGTTCTCGCAGAATCATCAATTGATTGCCGTTTAACGGCAGCAGCGCGTAGGCGCGGCCTTCGCGATCCGAGAATTCCACCTGAAAATGATTCTCATCGAGCGTCATGACGACAGTTCCAATCTGACCGCGCCGCAATTGCAGCGGCCTATGGGTAATGAAATGCGTTGCCGGTACATCTTCCGTTAGCGCGACCACATCGTGCATGTGAATTTCGTTCGTCACGGTTACACAATAAAGCAAGTTACAAGTCGAGGAAAGTCTTCGTCGCGGCGGACGATCCATCCGCTCAAGACAGTTGCCCGGCCTTTGTCAGTTGCGAGGGAGAAACGGATTTCACACCACTGCATATTTTTTTTCGCAGACGGCGTCGATCCGCCTTAGGCGGATTGCAATTCGCCTCAGGCAACACGCCTTGGAACACTTGCGAATTTCCCTAATCTCCACGAAAATCAAGCCGCTCCAATGACCACCGACGCCATCCGAACAGACCGTCCTACGACGGACTCAAAGCTCTTCGCGCATACGCGCTGGGATGCGGTTCCAGCTGCGGCGGGCCTGTTTCATCTCGGTTATTTCCTGGGGCTCTTCTTCCTTTACCCGCATGCGCCGCTCTGGGTAATGCTGATCCTTGGATTCGTTTACTCGTTGATGGTCAACGCGAACATCAACGGCATTGGACACAATTTTATTCATAACCCGTTCTTTCGCTCTAAATTGCTCAATCGGCTCTTTGGAGTCACTCAGTCTATCGCGTGTTGTTTTTCGCAGACCTACTACAACGCCGTCCACATGCAGCATCACAAGGGGAATGCCGACCGGCCAAACGAAAATGGAGACACGATTGATTGGATCTCCATTTACAAACATGGCCACGACGGCGAAGCGGAAAATCCGTGGAGCTACGTTTTCCTAAGTTTCTTTCGCGACGATATCGGCACGATTCGCAGGGAACTTGGCAAACGCAAGAATGGCGACCTGTTTTGGGGCAACATCGAATTGGCCGCGTTCGCCACGACGCTTCTGGTGATGTTCCTGTTTAACTGGCGTTACGTGATCTTCTATTTCCTGCCTTTTTTCTATCTCGGCCACTGTTTCAGTTACTTGAACGGTTATTATCGCCATTACGGCGCGAACCCTGATAAGCCGATCGCTTGGGGAGTGAGCAGCTACGGCAAAATTTATAACTGGCTCTTCTTCTATAACGGCTATCACGCCGAGCACCATTTCCGGCCCAAAGTGCACTGGACGAAAATGGAAGCGTTCCGGCAGAGCATTACCGATCTGCAAAAACAGGAAGGCGTCCGCACGATCAAGCGCGCGCATATGCTCGGCTTTCTCGACCCCGATCTGCCAAAGCGCGGTGAACGCGAGGCACATGTGGAAGGCGCCGAGCCATCGATTTCCGGGTAGCGCACGCGTCTCGCTTGCTGGCGATGGTGTCTCGCCATCGCGAACTTTTCTTGAATTGAACTCGCAACGAAAGCCTGTTTCGGCGCGTCGCCGAATCCAACACGCGAGACGCGTGCGCTGCCCAGCGAAACTGGCGTGCAGCTTCTTTTTCTTTGTCTCGCAGTAGGCAAGCTGCTTCTCGAGTGATTCCGCCTCTTCAATATTGCCAGCGCCTTGTGCTTTGCGAATCTGGTCTTTCAAGAAAACCTCTTTCTCGGCGATCTTCGCCCGATAAACGGAATCAACTTCCGCAATTTCCTTTTTCTGGTCCTCAGTGAGCGAAATCGACGGCGACGCTTTTTCCAGCCGTTCCATCGCCAGTTCGTAAGCTGATTTCATTCCAAACTCTTCCTCTTCCTCTTAATCCTAATCTTATTCGTATTCTCGCTTCCCTGCCGCGCCGGAGCCTTGGCGAAGGCGGGTGCTCCTAATTCGCCGGCCAAAAACCGTCGCGGATTGCGTTCACGAAATCAATTCCTAAGTTAGTTAATCAATGCATTCACGCGTTCAACTTCTAAGCCTCGATTTTGATGGCACACTCGTTTCGCGCGTCAGCGAACCGGTTCTCGATACCCAATGCATGGAATTGATTCGCGAATTGCAAGACACCGGCACGATGTGGGCAATCAATACTGGTCGCTCCGTCGGTCTGCTCGAATCCGGTTTGGCCGATTTTTCATTCCCGATCCGCCCCGATTTCATTCTAACGACCGAACGCGACGTTTTTCGTCCCGCGCAAAATGGCGACAAATGGGAAGCGTTCGGTGATTGGAACGAGCGCTGTGCGCAGGATCACACCGAGCTGTTCTGTTCGACCGAGTCGGTCCTTGCTGAGGTGGTCGACTTCGTGACTCAAAAAACAAAGGCGCGTCTTATCTACGATTCTGAGCGCCTCGAAGGTCTCGTCGCGGAGAACGACGAGGAAATGGAGCGCATCACGGCGTTTATCGAGGAAGCGGGCGCCGGGCACCCGAAGCTAGACTACCAGCGGAACACGGTTTACCTGCGTTTTTGCCATGCCGATTATCATAAAGGGGCGGCGCTTGCGGAGCTGGCGCGTTTGATCAAAGTCCCGCGCGAAAA
>QHOW01000208.1:0-4046 GCA_003219435.1 Verrucomicrobiota bacterium
GATCGTTTTGTTCGTGATTCTCGGTTGCTGCGCGCTTTTGTTGCGACCGGTGTCTCGCCTGTCCCGCCGGGGCAGCAGTGAGCATCCGCTTCTCGGTGCGTTGGCGCGATTGACGCTGCCGCTGTTCTTTCTCCTAGCCACGCCTGCGGTGACCTACTTCGCTCTTGTGCAAATCAACTTGATCGGTGAAGTGGCAAGCATCATCCAGTTCGCGGCCACGGCGATCATGTTTCTGGCCGGCGCGTGGATCATCTGGCGCATCGCGCCCGTGCTCGCCGAAGCGCTCATAGCCACACCCAAAATCAATACCGAGAGCATTGACGCGTATCTCATTCGTATCTGCATGCGATTATTGGGAATCATTGCCGCAGCTGGATTGCTGGCCGTGGGTGCCCAGCGATTGGGCTTACCGGTATATGGTATCCTGGCGGGGCTGGGCGTCGGCGGGCTGGCCATCGCTCTGGCGGCTCAGCCGACCATGGAGAATCTGATTGGCGGGTTGAGTCTGTTCGCGGATAAACCCATTCGGGTTGGCGACGTCTGCCGCTACGGCGACGATGAGGGAACCGTCGAAGCGATCGGCATTCGCTCGACGCGGATTCGGGGACGAGATCGCACGCTCACGACAATGCCCAACGCCGTGCTCTCCAAGATGCCGCTGGTGAGTCTGTCCCACCGCGACCAAATGTTGATCCAGTCCGTCATCGGCGTTCGCTATGAGACCAGTCCTGAGCAACTGCGCTATTTGCTGGTCAAGATCCGGGAGGCGCTTCTGCGTCATCCGAAAATTTACCCCGATCTTGTCCGTGTTCGGTTTGTCGGTTTCGGCGCTTCGTCCCTGGATATTGAATTGTTCGCCTATGTGAAAACCACGAAAGGGCCGGACCTTCTTAGCGTCCGCGAAGAGGTATTCCTTCAGGTCATGGAAATCGTGAATGAGAGCGGGACCGGATTCGCCTTTCCCTCGCAGACTCTCTATCTCGGACGCGATGGCGGATTGGATCCGAAGAGGACCGAAAAGGCCGAAGCACAAATGCGCCAATGGCGTGACGAAGGCTGCCTGCCAATTCCGAACTCTGCGGCGGAACATACTACTTGAGTCCGACAAGCGACTCGCGCATTGCAGAGCATATTGCAGCCATGAGAAAACCCTTCATACTCCTAAAGTCCGTCGCCTGCGTGGCCGCCGTGCTCCTTTCAGCGGAGCCGTAGTGACCAATGCGATGGCCGGGACGGCTCTGCGCGCGGACCGGCTGAACACCGCGAAAAATAAATTTGGATCTCCCGGGGAATTACCAACACCGAATGCTCCGCAGCAGAGTGCCACCACGCTATAGCCCTAAAGTCCTATAGGCAGTTCCCCGCAGCCATGACAACATTGCCTACGTGAATGCCGACAACCCAGATCAACAAACCGAAATCTCATGAATCTCAAGCGCCCAAAAACATCTGTCCTGATTCGCCACATCGCCGCCGTAACGTCCCTCGCGTTTCTTGCCGGCTGCGCGCAAATCGCCGTCGTATCGGAAAAACGTCCTGCCCCATTGCCGCCGAGTTCAGGCGCGGATCAGGTCGCAACGCAAACGATCAATACCGCGCTGACCGAAGAGAAGAAGGAGCCGACCGTCGCCCTCGGCGCGTTCATAGCCGCTGCGCGAGACGCCTTACGACAGCTCGATCGCAACCCAGCGGACACAGAAGTACGCCGGGCCTACAACTTCGCCGTCGCACGTATTTTCACCGTCGTTCGCGACGCGAAATTGGATCCGTGGACTCACCCGATGCGCGTCGGAGCGAATGGCGAATTTACTCTCACGTGGAAACCCGATCCGCGCCCCGAGTGGAACCTGGCGTTCTACGACATGATTCCGGCCGATGAACTCAATTTCAAAGGCACCTATGTGAAGGATCACGTGAAGAAGGACGGAATCGGCGCGCCACTCGTGGCGAAGCGAGATCTTACCGCGCAACAAGCCAGTGCGTTGTTCTGTGCGCCACACATTTATTATGGCGTTACCGCAACAGCACAGTTCGAAGGTTCGCGCTGCGTGATCTCGATCAACGACCCATTGGCCGCGGAATCAGTCCGCGTTGACGGACACACCTATCCCCTAGCGGCAAACTTCACGGCATCATATGCCCTCCAGCTTGCCCGGGAAAAACCCCAGAAGCTTGGATTGGCCCGTCTCCTGCGGCCGCAGGAATACGCCGCTACTGCCCGGGTCATCCGCTTTGAACCTTACAATCCAAACAAAACGGTTGTGCTTTTCATCCATGGCCTCATGGACACACCGGTCACGTGGGTGCCAATGTTGAACGACCTGCGGGGTGATAAAGATTTCCGGCGCAATTACCAGGCTTGGTTCTACAGCTATCCAAGTGGCTATCCTTATCCCTACTCGGCGGCTATCCTGCGGAAGGAGCTCGACGTCATCGAAAAGAAATATCCGCTGCGCAAACCAATGGTGGTCGTCGGCCACAGCATGGGCGGATGCATCTCAAGAACACTCATTACCGACACCGGGACAAAACTCTGGACTGAGGCGTTTGGCCATACCCCCGCAGAAACACAAATGCCGGCCGACAGCAAACGCCTCATCGAGGAGGCGATCATCTTCAAGCATCGAGGAGAAATAGGGCGCGTAATTTTCATGTCCGCCCCGCATCGCGGTTCAGACCTCGCCAGCAACTGGATCGGGCGCATCGGCTCGATGTTGGTGAAAGCGCCAACCACGCTGCTCAACGTCAACCAGGCTCTGCACGAATCGCTCACCGCCGACCCCGCCGTGCTGCAATTGAAGCGTCTTCCCAATAGCGTGGACACCATGGCGCCGAATAATCGTTTCGTGTTGGGTATCAACACGATTCCGATCACCAAAGGAATTCCATACCACTCTATTATCGGTGACCGCGGCCGTGGCGATACTCCGAATAGCAGCGACGGTGTTGTTCCCTATTGGAGCAGCCACCTCGCTGGTGCCAAGAGCGAGCGCATTGTTCCATCAGGTCACGGGTCGCCCCTCAACCCGCAAGCTATTGCCGAGGTTCATCGGATTCTTCAACTCAACGCCCAATCCCATTGAGCCCATCCAAAGTCCATGCTCCTCGCCGCGATCGTTCGGAACGTTCGTAATGGCAGATCTAATGCGAGTTATTCGCTGGGTCGGTGGGCTGCTCGTCCTTATCGCAGTCATCATTGCTGCTGCCTGGGCATTTGGCGCCGTATGGTTTGACGGTCCATTCGGCAACGCAAACAAGGTTATAGCTGCACTCCTGGCGGTTGTATTTGCGATCGCGCGGGCATTCGTTAGGCCGTTTTGGCGCAAGATAGCCGCAGTTGCTCTTCTTGTCGGTGTTGTGCTTGCATGGTGGTTGACGCTTTCTCCGACCAACGAGAGCGACTGGCAGCCAGACGTGGCCCAGAAAGCATGGGCCGACGTTCAAGGCGACGAGGTAACGTTGCACAACGTACGCAACTGCGACTACCGGACCGAGACCGACTACACACCGCGTTGGGAGACGCGTACCGTGCGCATCTCGCAGATCACCGGCATCGACCTCGCGATCAATTACTGGGGATCGCCCTGGATCGCGCATCCCATCGTCAGCTTTCAATTTACTGACGCGCCGCCGCTCTGCTTTTCCATCGAGACGCGCAAGAAGCTTGGCCAAACCTACTCGACTATCGGCGGGCTCTACCGGCAGTTCGAGCTCATCTACATCGTGGCCGATGAGCGCGACGTGATCCGCGTGCGCACAAACTACCGCAAGGAGGATATCTATCTTTATCACACGACCATTTCGCCGGCGCACGCGCGCGAACGTTTCCTTGAATATATCCATTCGCTCAACGCTCTACGGAACAAACCGCGCTGGTATAACGCCATCACCACCAACTGCACTACGAGCATCCGCGCGCAGCATCCACCGCACGAGCGCGTGCCTTGGGATTGGCGCATCCTGCTCAATGGCAAAGGCGACGAACTGTTGTACGAGCGCCATTTCATCGTCACTGGCGGGCTTCCCTTTGCCCAGCTAAAAACCCG
>QHOW01000208.1:4055-9019 GCA_003219435.1 Verrucomicrobiota bacterium
CCCGCGCCCGCGCCGCCAACGACTCTCCTGATTTCTCAAAGCTCATCCGTGTCGGGCTACCCTCTTCTACCTCAACCAGAGTGGCGCAATGAATAGCATTTTGCTTCAACCCGAGACGGAGCTATCATAGTCTTATCGGCAAACAACCCTTTGAACCAAGCAACGATGAACGAAGAGCGCTTTTCTACCACCTATTCGTGACGGTGCTGGCCCGATAACTAATGATTATAACTGTTATCGCCTTTATTTTGTTTATAAGCCTGGTCACCGTCGTGTTCCTGGGCGGGCGTCTGCGTCGGCTCCTTCCCGCGGAGCACCTGAGCGCTGAATCTAAAGACGCGGTGAAACTCGCGCTGGGGCTCGTGGCGACCATGACCGCTATACTCCTTGGGCTGCTCGTCAGTTCAGCCAAAGGCGCCTTCGACACCGCACGAACCGAAGTAATACAGATGGCCGCGAAAGTCGCTTTGCTTGATCGAGTGCTAAAGCTTTACGGACCCGAGGCGATGGACGCGCGCCTTGCCCTTCGCGACGCCATCGCCGATGGAGTCCGGCGCACGTGGCCAGCGGGGCGAACCCGTCCGATCCAATTAGATCCCAACCAGCAGATTGGTGACGCCGTTTACGCGGCCATTAGTCGTCTCGCCCCGCACGATGAGGCGCAACGCGCCCTTAAGACGCAAGCGGCGACTCTCATGGTGCAACTCGCCGAGGTTCGCGCTCTGATCCAAGCGCAGGCGGTTTCGTCTGTTTCGAAGCCGTTGCTGATCGCGCTCGTAATATGGCTTGTGGTGATCTTCTTTGGCTTTAGCGTGCTGGCACCGGCGAACGCTACAACCACTCTCGCTCTGGTCGCCGGCGCGTTCTCGGTGGCCTGCGCCGTTTTGATAATCCTGGAACTGGACTACCCATTTGCCGGCATTATCCGAATTCCCAGCGATCCGATGATAAAGACGCTGGCCCATCTCGCTAAAGATACGACCTAAACAAGCCCGCCTTGAGGTTCTCATCCTTGTTGGAGCTCGTGCGTGCCGACAACCTTCATTTGGCTCTTGTGTGCTGCTTTCTTGTGTTCTCGGAATTCTTTAGGTCATTCCTGCTGGTTACGCTAGTGTTACTTGCATCGAGTAGCTTATCGGCTGTCGAACGCCCCACGGATCCGGTCGCGGCAGACCAATTAAAACAGCTAAACGATCAGACTATCATCGGCAACCGCGTCTCGCTGGGCTCAGATTGGAGCCAATACAGAGACGGTGCCGAAAAGGCGACTTGGACGTTAGCGGGACTCTGGGGCTGGCCTATTAGTGACTGGGAAGATTGGGGCGTACGTTTCAAGTTGCCCTTTGTCTATCAGCGATGTGATGAAGCGTCAGACCACGCTGAGGTAGGCGGTGTGGGCGACTTTGAGATTGGGACAGGTCCCGCGTTTCGTTTGAACGACACGTGGCGCACTGGTGGTGGCATCGAGTTGCATGGCGACACCGCTTCGGATCGCGCTCTTGCTGAAAGCGTGTGGCGTTTAAAGACGGGTTGGGGAGTTTCGCATGACATCACCGACTGGCTCACGTTAACATTCAATGCCGATTATAGCCGGTCCATTGTCGAAAAACATGATGTTCAGCCGCAAAGTTATTTTGAGCTGGCGTTACCGGCGACGTTAATTCTTCCGAACGATTGGTCGATGAGTGCGAGATACAAAGCGACCGTCGATTTTGAAAATGGCGACCGGTGGAGCCACACAGTCAACGCAGGCGTTGCCAAGCGTCTTTCAAAGGTTCCGATTGTCCTTAGCGCCAGCTTGGAAAAGCCGCTCGCTGGCAGCGGGAAGGAGTTTCAAGTCAGTATTACCGTCGTTTATTATTTCGAGCGCTATCATTCACCGAAATAGCACGAACGGGAACCAGATCGTGGCTCCGGCTTCATGGCATCATAACCCTCAATCTTCACGACTCGGATCTAACGCCAAAGCCTGTTCGAGGCGACGCAGAAAAGCCAACTGCCGGCCGACTTCCTGGCAAAAGCGAAAGAAGTGCTCATCCCGGGCACGACGATCATTTTCACCGACAAGCCGGTCGATCCGACGACGCAAAGTGCTCCCGGCTTCCAGATCCTCGTCGCGCAAAAAGACAAACCCGCCGGGACGACCGAATAAGGTCAATATAGCCTGGCAATTCTCGGGCGAACCCCCACGCCGACGTATGGGACCAAGGTCTTATATGCAGAGCCCACGAAGGCTGCCAAAGTTCCTGCGCGATTCTCTTTTGCCGATGAAATCATCTCCAAGAAAAACGCAACCTAAAAGGAACCCAAAAACATGAAACAGATACAAGTCTCATTCAAAATGATCACCGCCATGGCGTTGTTGTCGCTGACGGTTGGCTGCGCCACCACTCAGACCAGCACGCAAAGTAAAGAGAGTATGCTGGTGGCCGCCGGCTTTAAGACGATCACTCCCAAGACGGCCGCGCAGCAGCAAAAACTCCAAAAGCTTCCGCCCGGCAAGATCGCGATGATCAAGAAAGCCGGAAAAACCTACTACGTTTTCCCGGACGTGGCTCATAACCAGGCCTACGTCGGTGGACCGAAGCAGTACCAGGAATACCAACAACTCCGCACCGAAAATAAACTCGCGCAAGAGAATCTCGAAACCGCTGAGATGTACCAGGATGAGGAGATGAACTGGGGTGCATGGGGCGGCTGGGGAGCAGGCTGGGGACCAATGGGAATGGGAATGGGTGTAGGACCAGGGCGGTTTTAGAGCAGCAAGATAATTCAATTTAATCTAACGATTCTTCCGCGACCCAAAAAACACAGATCAATTCGATAAACAAAAAACAATGAAACTAAAAATACTAACACAATGGGCCACCACCCTGTTGATCGCGATCATCGCGACGGCAGCGCAGGCGGCGGACACGAAACCCAACATCGTCGTTATCATGGGTGACGATATCGGCATGTGGAACATCGGCGCGTACCACCGTGGCTTGATGGCCGGGCGGACCCCAAATCTCGATAAGCTCGCCAAAGCGGGCATGTTGTTCACCGACTACTACGCCGAGGCGAGCTGCACGGCGGGCCGCGCCAACTTCATCACCGGCGAGCTGCCCATCCGCACCGGCATGACCACGGTCGGCCAGGCGGGAGCCAAGACCGGCCTCCCGGCGGAGGCCTGCACGATAGCCACCGCGCTCAAAGCCCAGGGATACGCCACCGGCCAGTTCGGCAAGAACCACCTGGGCGATCTCAACGAGTTCCTGCCCACTGTCCACGGCTTCGATGAGTTCTTCGGATACCTGTATCACTTGGACGCAATGGAAGATCCGGCGCATCCTAACTACCCGCAGAATTTGTTGGGCCAGGTCGGCCCGCGCAACATGGTCCATAGCTGGGCAACGACCAGCGACGACGCCACCGTGATGCCACGCTGGGGCAAAGTCGGCAAGCAAAAGATCGAGGACGCCGGCACGCTCTATCCCGAGCGAATGAAGACGGTGGACAACGAGATCCGCGACCTCGCCTTGAAATTCATTGAAAAGGCTAAAACAGACGGCAAGCCGTTCTTCTGCTGGCTCAACCCCACGCGCATGCACATCGTTACCCATCTCTCGGAGAAGTATGAGAAGATGCGCAACGCGGAGAATGGCTGGTCAGAAGAGGAAGCCGGCATGGCCCAACTCGATGACGACATCGGTTTGGTGATGCAGAAGCTCAAGGACATGGGCGTGGATGACAACACCATCGTTGTCTTCACTACCGACAACGGCACCGAACTCTTCACCTGGCCCGATGGCGGCACCACGCCGTTCGCGCAGAGCAAAGGGACGGTCATGGAAGGTGGCTTCCGCGTGCCGGCAATCCTGCGCTGGCCCGGACACGTTCCGGCAGACTCCGTGCAGAACGGCATCTTCTCCGGCATGGACTGGTTCCCCACCTTCCTCACGGCGGCTGGCAATCCTGACATCACCAACCAGTTGCTCAAGGGTGTGAAACTCGGTGACCGGACTTACAAAAACCATCTGGACGGTTACGACCAGACGGACGCCATCACCGGCAAGGGTCCGTCCAAGCGCCACGAGATCTTCTACCTCGGCGAAAGCACCGTCGGCGCGGTTTCTACCTCGGCGAAAGCACCGTCGGCGCGGTGCGCATTGACGACTACAAGTTCCGCTTCATTGACCAGCCCGGCGGCTGGATGGGTGAAAAGACACACGTTGACGTGCCCTATCTGATCAACCTTCGTCTCGATCCTTTCGAGCGCCAAGGATGGCCGGGAAATCTGACGAAAGACGGCGCGCAGCAATACTTCGATTGGTTCAAGTTCCAATTCTGGCGTTTTGTGTTCGTTCAGCAGGTGGTTGGCAAGGAACTCCAGACCTTCCTCGAATACCCGCCGATGCAAAGGGGCGCGAGTTTCAATCTTGACGCAGTCAAAGCGGAGATGGGGAAAAAGATGCAAGAGGCTGAGGCGGCCAGTAAAGGCCCCAGTCAGTAACAAGTAACATAAATGACCTTCACGGCGGGCGGCTCACAAGGGCCGCCCGCCTTTTCCCCCGGCTAATTATCCTTTCGATTGTGAACGTGTGGGCTGTTTCGCACGAGGTGGCCCGCCTTCGAAAGCAAGTCACATGAAAAAACTAAAGGAAGAATTCTTCAAGTTGCTCCCACCAACGATCTACTTTTTCGTGGCTTTGCATATCGTGGCGTTTGTTCGCGTGTTGATGCTGAAGGGAACCGGACTCGCGCCATCCTCTTCAATTTCAATTGCCGTCGCCGCCCTCATTCTCGGCAAGGCCGTGTTGATCGCGGACATGCTGCCGCTGATCAATCGCTTTCCGCACAGACCGCTGATCTACAACATCGCCTGGAAGACCGTTATCTACTTGTTGCTTTCGGCTGTCATTCACTATCTGGAACGCCTGATCGATTTCTGGCGCGAGACGGGCGGCTTTGTCGCCGGCAAT
>QHOW01000209.1 GCA_003219435.1 Verrucomicrobiota bacterium
CAACCTCAATCCGTCCGGCTGGCTTTGGAGTTTTGGTTTTCTTCGGCATAGCCGTCCGATTCGGAAGCAAGATGCAGATGATGCTTTATCGTTTCTGCTTAAGCCATCAGATCTCCAGTTTTCTCAGCCACATCCTTACTTCAAGGTGCATTTCCGGTAAGTGGCCATCGGCCAACCTCAAACCGGCGTGTTTCGTTCGCGGGCGCGTGATTGGATCGCAGTTGAAGTTGAGAGATCAGGGAGAGCCCAGACTCAAGTGGAGAATTGCGCCCGTACTTCGGCCGACACGCGAACAGGCCGTCCCGTTTGGGTGTTTATCGGACACCACAACGTCCGGGCCGTAGATAAAAGCTGGCGGTCACTCTTGCGCCGGATTTCGGTGAAGCGTTCAAACGTGAGCCGGGTGGCTTTGCCGACCCAGGTGCGAAGCACGATTTCGTCACCAAGCGTGGCCGGCGTTTTATAATCGATCTCATGTCGCACAACGACCCACCCGATCGCCTCCTGAGCTACCGATCTGGCGATCGCTTGCCAATGCGCGGTGGCGACATCCTGAACCCAGCGCAGGTAAACAGCGTTGTTCACGTGATTCTGTTCATCGATATCGCCCGGGAGGACCGGAACCGTCATTTCGAATACGATGGAGGACACGAGAAAGTCCGTCAGGTTCGCGCGCGCGAATGAAAGTCAAACTGCGAAACTTTCGCCGCAGGAGCAATGGGCAACGGCGTTTGGATTCGTGACTTTGAAGCCGCCTTTCTGCAGATCTTCGCTGTAATCGAGCACCGAGCCGCTGACGAATAGCGCGCTCTTAGGATCGACAACCAGTCGGACGTTGGAGGTCGGCACGAGGATATCCTTCTCTTTGGGGCCATCTACCAGATCCATGACGTATTGCAGGCCGGAGCAGCCGCCGCCAATAACCGCGAGGCGCAATGCACCCTCTGGCTTGCCTTTTTCTTCAAGTAACGACGCCAGTTTACGCGCGGCTTTCTCGGTAACGCTGATCAGGCGCTCGTTGCCGATCTTGTAATTGATTGCCTGGGATTCGATAGTCATCTCACTCCGCTGCATGGAGCAATTGCGCGACTTCGTTTTGCACGGTTTCCAGTTCGTCGAGCCGCAATCGTGGGTCCGGTACGATGAAAACATCGCCAGTCCCGCCGTGTTCGTAAATTAAAACACGCCGGTTCGCAGTTTCCTCGGTCTTTATCTGTTTCAGTATCCGCTTGCGCTCAAGCATGGCAGCGAGGACGTAGCACGCATTCGCCGGAGGATTTTCCGATGCAATCAAACGGCGGAAGAGCTGTTCGGCATTTTCTTTTGGCAGAGGTTCAGCCGGCGGCGCCGGCAGAGGTTCATAGCGCGATCTCCAAAAGGAAAACGGTTGAATATTCTCGTTTCGATTGCGCCACGCCTCTTCGCTCAAATCTTCGCGTCGATAACCATCGGCGTCGTGAAAAAGCAGGGTGTAGAAATATTCACCGGTTGCGAACGGCCGATGGGTCACGGCACAGGCGTCCGCCCGATGCTTGATCGCCCATTCCTCTGGCAACGGATTCATTGCGCAACTATACGTCGCGCAGTGAAAAGATGAAAGCCGGGAGCTTCGCGGTTGGAAGCGCGAAGATAGAACAGATAAAGGCCAATTGCAGTGAAAAGGAGATTTGGCGTCCAGGCCGCGATCCAGGGAGAGACGCGATCGCCTTCGCCGAGCGCGAGAAAAAGCTGGACGAGGAAGTTCATCGAGAAAACGAGGACCACCGCGGCCGCAACGCTCGAGAGCACGCCCCGGCGCGAGTATCCGATTCCGAGCGGGGCCGCGATACAAACCACTACCAGGCACGTCCACGGCAGGGCGAGACGATATTGGAGATGAGTGCGGAACGGCGCAAGCAAAGTAGCGGGAAAATCCGAATTGAAACGCAGATACTCCCGTAACTCCGGCAAGCTTAGGAATTCCGCGCGCACGTTCGCGCTGCCCAGCCGGAAAGGGGTTTCGCTCCAATGCTCGACCTTGAGCGAAGGATAAATCTGTTCGTCAACGATATTTCCCGCAGGATCGTAATGAACGACTTTCGCATTCTCCAGATCCCAGGTTTTTGTTTCGGGACGATAGAAAGCGCGCGTTGCGATATAATTCGTAACGATGTTGTCGTCCGCGTCCTGTTGGAGCACCTGCACGTTGTTGAACGCATTGCTGCCCAGGCGAAAATTTTGAATAAACCACGTGCGCAAGTCGGTTCGATTCCGAAAAATTTGTCCCTCAATAGAGGTGTCCGGACGGCCGTGCGCTTGTGAAAGGAGCGCTTTGCGCGCCAGCTCCGCGTGCGGCGCGAGCGAGTAGTTTAACGCCATGCTGACTCCGACCGTGAGCAGACCGATGCCTATCAATGGAAAAAGAACGCGCGGCAGACTTATGCCCGCGGTCAGCATCGACACGATCTCGTTCGCCCGCGACATTCGACCCAGGGTAAAAAGGAGCGCGAGCAAGAGAGAAACCGGCAGGAGAATGATGAAAATCTGTGGGACCTGGGTGGCATAGTATTGGGCGACGAGGCGGAGGCCGATCTGTTCCTCGATAAAGCTCGAAATGTTGTCGCTGATATCAAAGATCAACCAGATAGAGATAAAACCAGCGATGCAGTACAAATAGACCTGCAAAAAATTGCGAACGACGTAACGATCGAGCAGTCTCATTGCGATTCAGATAGTCCTGTCCTAATTAGCGTAGTCAAATTGAGCGCGCATTCGCAAAGCCCCAAAATATAAAGCAAAATTCGAAATTCGAATCTCGAAATCCGAAGCAAGAGAAAAAATGAGAAAATCCGAATGACGAAGCTCGAAGGAACGACGAATAATCAAATGCCAAACGATTCTGATGTCGTTTCTTCGTCATTCGAGCTTCGTGCTTCTTTCGTCATTCGACATTCGTGCTTCGACATTTGTTGTTGGCCGTTATGATCGCGCTAAAAGATTCTCTCGGCACCGAATTTGTCGAACGCGTTCGCGTATTCTTCTCCGAGAACGGGCCTCTCTCGAAGGCGAAGAATTTTGAGTTCCGCCTGCAACAGCAGGAAATGGCGACGGCGGTGGCGAAGGCATTGGAGGAAGAGCGCCATCTGGTGGTCGAAGCGGGCACCGGTGTGGGCAAATCGCTGGCTTACCTCACTCCGGCAATTTTGTTTGCGCTCGAGCAACACAAAAGGGCAATCGTTTCCACCCACACAATCAATCTTCAGGAGCAGCTTCTTTACAAAGATGTCCCCATCTTAAAGAAGATTTTGCCGGTGGAGTTCGAAGCAGCCCTCATGAAAGGGCGGCAAAATTATCTCTGCCCGCGACGATTGGAACGCGCGCTTCAGCAGCAAAATGAGCTTTTCACCGGGCCGGAGCAAAATGAGCTGACCAGACTCGCCGAATGGGCGGGCACGACTCGCGACGGCTCGCTCAGCGACCTGTCGATCGAGCCCGACCCAAAGGTTTGGGTCCAGGTCTGCAGCGAGTCGCACATCTGCACGGGAAAAACGTGCGGGCAGGGTCCAGGGTGCTTTTATCAGCAAGCCCGCAAACGGCTTCTCTCGTCGGATGTGATCGTAATCAATCACACGTTGCTCTTCATGCTTCTGGGAAGTCCCGACCAACAGGGAGAACGCGAAAGCGGCTATCTTTTCCCAAACGACTTCATCATTTTTGATGAGGCCCACACGGTCGAGCAAGTCGCTTCCCGGCAGA
>QHOW01000211.1 GCA_003219435.1 Verrucomicrobiota bacterium
ATCACCTCGCGCAACATTCGAAGGCTGTCTTGGAAAAAGCGAACTTTGCTTCCCTCCGCGTGGTTCCAGCACACTGGAATTTCGCGAATGCGTAATCCGGCGCGCTGCGCGAGGTAAAGCAACTCGACATCAAAAGCGAAACCATCGATGTGAGCGGCTTCGATAATCGGGCGACAAACGTCGAGGCAGAATGCCTTGAAACCACATTGCGTGTCCCAAAATGGCAGGCGAGTGGTGACGCGCACAAGAAGATTGAAGATGCGACCAGCCTGTTCGCGCCGCCACGGCTGGTGCTGACCGATCAGGCTCCGGTCGATCGCGCGCGAGCCAAACGCGATGTCGATATCACCGTGGGCAATCGGCCCGATTAGTTTCGGCGTCTCTCCCAAAGGCGTCGAAAGATCGGCATCGGAAAACAGGCCGATTGGTTTTTGAGCCACCAGTAATCCCGAACGCACAGCGGCGCCTTTGCCGCGATTTGGAAAATTCTCCAGCAAGCGGGTTGCGATCTTAGTATTCTCAAGAACTTCGCGTGCGATGCTGCCAGTTGCGTCCGTCGATCCGTCATTCACGACGATCAACTCGCTCTCCGGGGCCGCATCGGAGAGGTAATCGAGCGTGGCGCGGAGCGTTTCGCCGATGCGCGCCGCTTCATTAAAGCAAGGAATGACAATGGAAAACGGCGGCAGCATGGGTAGATGTTGACTCGTTAAAGCGTTGAAGCGTTCCAACTTTGAACTGCTAATAAGATTCCAACCGCTTCAACGCTTCAACTCTTCAACGCTTTAACGCTTTAACGAGTCACGAACTCATTTATAAATCTCGACCACAAACTTGCCGTTGGGATCGACATACCCCCGATACATTCCGGAGGTGTTAAACGGCAGAGCGATGTTGCCCCGGTGGTCGATCGCGATTAATCCGCCCGTTCCGCCCAGCCTGGCGACTTTATCGAGGACGGTTTGCGCAGCTTCCTTGAGCGACATTCCACGATATTCCATCAGAGCGGAAACATCGTGCCCCACCGTTGCCCGAATAAAATATTCGCCGTCGCCGGTAGCTGAGACGGCACAAGTCGCATTGTTTGCATACGTGCCCGCGCCGATGATCGGGGAATCGCCGACGCGCCCGGGGCGTTTGTTCGTCGTGCCGCCGGTTGAAGTCGCCGCTGCGAGATCACCATTTTGATCGAGTGCAACCGCCCCGACGGTTCCGTGCCGATCTTGATCGGTAATGACAAACTCTTTTCCGGCCTGACCTGTGCGGTGTTTTTCCGCAGCTTTGATTTTCTGCAAGGCATCCCAGCGTTCCTGGGTGAAAAAATATTTTTGGTCCGGCAGCAACTCCACGCCACTTTCCTGGGCAAAGGCTTCTGCGCCTTCGCCATCCATCATCACATGTCCTGATTTTTCCATAACTAGGCGCGCCAGGTTCACCGGATTTTTTATATGCTTTATGGCCGCGACGGCGCCGGCCTTGAGGTTTTTGCCGTCCATGATCGCTGCGTCCAGCTCATTGGTGCCGGCGCTTGTGAACACCGCGCCTTTTCCTGCGTTAAAATGCGGATCGTCCTCCATGACGCGGACCGCAGCTTCGGTGGCATCAAGGCTCGATCCACCACGCTTCAGGATTTCGTAACCCGCACTCAGCGCGCGTTCCAGGCCGGTGCGATATTCACGCTCTCTTTCTGGGGTCATGTTGCTGCGCTTAATAGTTCCAGCGCCACCGTGCACGACGAGTCCGAATTTCCTTGTTTGCATTTTTAAGTGTTTCTCCCGGGCCTGCTCTGCCGAGCCGGTGATGGATCGCGCCAGTTCCTGAGCGAAGGCGGGTGCCGCTGCACTAAAGAGCATCAATGCAAAGTAGCAATTGATCGCGTGCGGCAGTTTCACAAAAGAACAACGACGATAACGAGAAAGAAAGCAGCACGCGGTTTCACGGAACCAAATGTAAACGGCTTAGCCGGATGGTGTCGAAACCTTTGCGTACTGGCGTTCAAGCTTCAAGGTAGCGTTGGCCAATTGTCGTTGGGGAGCGTGGGAGAATCGGATGTCAGGCTGCCAGCCTGACTTGGCGAGCGGGCTGCTGGCCTGCCCCCACGCCGATTCGCCAGGCTAGCAGCCTGCCGGCAGAGTCAGCCAAACTGGCCGACATCCAATTCCGCCTCCTTCAGTCAAACTGACAATCAACGAACCACTACCAAGTGTTGAAACGTTGAAGCATGCCAGAAGGCCGCAGAGGGAATGCTTTAACGCTTCAACTTTCCACACATGAACTTTGTCCTTTTCCGCATCACGAAGTGAGGCAACTTCCCCCTGAACATGGCAAATACTCATTCGCCCGTCGTGGTTGCTCAGGGAATTGGCCAGATCGCCCGCAATTTTCTGGCCGAAGTGGGCAGCGTATTTTGGTTCATCGCGCACACATTCGAAGAAACGCTCGAGCGAATCCAGCGGGGGCGTGTGCCGTTTCGCGCCGCCAGTTTTTTCCGGCACACGGCGCGGGCTGGCGTCGATTCAGTGCCGTTGGTCTGGCTCGTTTCGTTTTTCCTCGGCCTGACTATGGCGCTTTTGACCGGTTATCAATTACAGCGCTTCGGGACGGAACGGTTGATCCCCGGTTTGGTCGCAATCAGTTTCACGCGGGAGCTTGGCCCGTTGATGACCGGCATCATGCTGGCGGCACGGATCGGCGCAGCGTTTACAGCGGAATTGGGTACTATGCAGGTGTCCGAAGAAGTCGAAGCGATCGAGGCAATGGGCATCGGACCGTTGCGTTTCCTGGTTGCGCCGCGAATGCTCGCGCTTTTTTTTCTGATGCCGTGCCTGTCTACAGTGTCGAACATTGCGGCTATTTTCGCGAGCAGTTTGATTTGCAAAGCCTATTTCAGCATCGCCTTCATCTACTTTCTCGATCTGGTGAAGGACGCCTTGCTCATCCGCGACATCATTACCGGCGTTTTGAAGAGTTTTCTTTTCGCGTTGCTCATTGGCGCGATCGCTTGTTACCGGGGACTAACGGTGAAAGGCGGCGCCGCCGGGGTCGGCAGTTCGACCACTTCGAGCGTCGTGACCGCCATTACGACAGTGATCGGTTTCGATACCCTCTACAACATTGTTTACACCGTTTTCTTCCCGACGTGAGCACGCCGTCGCATATGGTCGAGCTGCGCGACGTGCAGATGCAGTTCGAGGAAAAAAAAGTGCTCGACGGCTTCTCACTCAAGGTCGAGCCACAGGAACGTCTCGTGATCATGGGCCAGACCGGCAGTGGCAAAAGCACGATTTTGCGGCTGATTCTGGGGACGCTCCGGCCCAATGGCGGATCGAT
>QHOW01000210.1 GCA_003219435.1 Verrucomicrobiota bacterium
TCAGTGCCTGCCGTTGCGCAGCAGTTGTGTCCCCGGTCCGAACTTCAGCGCGCACATCAATCTCGCTTGCCGCGCCGTCGCCCTGCGAAGGCGGGCGGCCTTCTGTTTCCTGCAGTAATGCGCGGATTCCCGCGAGCGGCTCCTGAAGATTTTTGCGAATATCATTGCTCAGTGCTTTGAGCGGCGAGACATAAACGACCTGAGTTTCATCCGGTAATTCGGCCTTCATTCCTTCGCGAAACAGGATGTCGAGGGACGCAAGAAATGCCGCCAGCGTTTTGCCCGAACCTGTCGGCGCAGAAATCAGCACATGCCGGCCGGATTGGATTGCCGGCCAGCCGCGGGCTTGCGGTTCGGTCGGTGAGCCAAACGTTTGCTCGAACCACCGCGCGACGGCAGGATAAAATCGGAAGGACTGCATGAATGCGAAGACTCGCCCGGC
>QHOW01000212.1 GCA_003219435.1 Verrucomicrobiota bacterium
CTCGGAAATTTTTGAAGTTGGTGGTGACACCGAAGTCGCGGCTGCGCACAAACTGAATCACAGCTTGCAGGTCGTCTCTCTTTTTTCCCGTGACGCGAATTTGTCGATCCTGTAACTGGCTCTGCACTTTAAAACCTTGCGACTTGATTGCCTGAATGATCTCTTTGGCTTTGTCACCTTCGAGGCCCTGTCGAATTTTCAATTCCTGACGAGCATGCCCGACCGATGAGACGGCAGGCTCCTCCTGTTCGACATTGCGCAAATCCACACCGCGTTTTGAAAGTTTGCCGACCAGAATTTCGCGCAATCCCCGAAGGTGCGCGGCGTCCTGAGCGGTGAGAGTGATCTTGTCTTTCTCGGCGAGAATCTCAGTTGTTATGCCTTTGAAATCGAAACGGGTCGCAAGCTCCTTGCGCGCCTGATTGATCGCATTGTCGACTTCCTGTCTGTCAACTTCGGAGACAATGTCGAACGAAGGCATCTGCGATTGCGGATTCTAGATTGTGGATTGCGGATTAATCAAGCGAAATTCGCTACGGATAGGTCTTCGAGACTCTGATGTTTCCGTGCGCCGCGCGGACGCTGATGTCAGCAGCAGGCGCCGACGCGGGACCAATCGCGGTGTCGATTTTGCGGATTACGCCGCCGTCAGGCCGGCCCTCTGCACTGAAGTCATTGATGATCTTCCCGTGAGGCGTTTCGGCAATCAGATGGAAGGTAGCAGCGCCCGGTAGGAAGGCAAGCGCATTTCCAGTTGCGACATTTGCCTGGATGGAAAATTTGCCCGGCTCCCACCATTCGTAAGCCAGCGTGAACGTCCCGCGCCCCAGCGAAAAGACGGAATTGCTGAAACAGCTGCGGACAAGCATCCGTCCTCGCTCCAATTGGGCATGCAAGTTTTGGCCGCGCATTCCCTCTACCAGAACTTCGCCGGCGCCTAGCTCCAATCGCGATATATTGGCGGTTTCCGGAACAACAATGGCGTATTCGACTGTGCCGGAGCGATCAAACAACCCCCAGGTTGGGTTCGGTGGAAAATGGGTTTCGATCGAGACGGCGCCCGGGCGCACGGAGACATCGACCACAATCTGTTTCAACCGCCTCTGGGTATAGGCTCTCTTTGTTGCCTGCACCCGCAATTCGTTCGCGCTGGAGCCATAGACGCGAACTACGCCGTCCCTATTCTTGATTGAAATATCTGCGGTCGGTTCGATCGCATAGAATTGCTCGAACGTCTCCTCCAACGTGCGGTTCGTCCCGAAGCCGCAGCTAGTAAACGACAATAACGATGCCGCAAGTATCAGACGAAGGTTCTGCCCATTAGTAGTTGGCAATCGCACGAACAAATCCCATCAACGCATGTGCGTTGCTGATCAAGGGAAGAAATGCCGTGACGACAATAACCGCAAAGAGTGCAGCTTCCCCGAGAAAATCGTGGCGTGCTTCGTTTTTGAGATAGTCGCCGGTAATATTCCAAAACGAGCGCACCGAGGTCCGCTCACAATTTGCGCGGAAGCTTTCGAATGTCGCAGAATGATAGTTGTAATTGGCAATCAGCGATGCGTGACGGCTGCGCATTGCGGGATTAATCGCGTCGCGGCGGCGGCTGGCGTTACAGGCTGTTAATATTGTTGGTTTCATGGTTTCCGATGTTTTGTTGTTTCCTGTGAGATGCGCCCCGCAGTCCGATTGGATTCAAAATTTGTTAAAACGCGAAATTTGTTCGCTAATGCGCATCCGGCGATCGTGCAGCGGTCGATGCGGCGCCTTGCCAATTCAAGAACGAATCCGAAAGATCAATTGGGCGTGACGATCGTACTGGGCGCGCGGATCATCCAGCCATTTCTTCCACCATGCCGGACCTTCCTCATTGAACGCACGGGCTGCCGGGCGGGGTAGCGCGCCCTCTCGGCAAATTCAGTCTTGCCGGGACCTTATTGGTTCGCCCTCCTGATAATGAGTATCGGGCTAGCGGTGGTCGGAATCGCGCTGAGCCTATCACAAGGCACAGGAATACCGGAAGTTGAAGTGAACGTGTAGCACACTTTCTTTGCGGTCTTAAGCGATTGTTGTGTTGTTGCCGGCACGACTACGTTTTTGCTCGGATCAGCAGCAAATGCCGATGCGCAAAACGCGAGTGCGAGCACGCCACTTATATATCGAACCGACCAGCCGCATAAGCGACTGAGTCTGCTTCCTCTTTTCACGCCACGATTGTGATCCCGTTCCGAATCTAGTGCAAGTTTATCCGCAGCGCCTTTAGAACAAAAACACGACACTTTCAGTCATCGCAGGCCCGTCCGATCTCAAGGCCCAGCTGAGATTGCTCGGAGAATGTTGCCCTGAGCGCCACAGGAAACGTATTGGTATTCCGCTGCGTGTAATGTCGTTTACAAGGGAGACGCGCGGAGGGTTGCGATGCAGGCCAACCTTAACATCTTGCGCGTCGCGATCTCCTCGTCGATTCGCTGCTTCGGGAAGCCGGGAAAATATTTTCGAAAAGTGAAAAATAGTCTTGCCAGCCTGTGGAATTTTTTTTAGTCCCTTGCGCTAAGGCCAATCTAACCAAAGGAGAAACTATGACCAGAACCGGACTTTCTAAGTTCGGATTCCTGCGCATTGCTCTTGCAGCCTGCGTCGGAGTCCCTCTTATTATCGCGTCGAACGCATTTGCACAGAATCCCCCGCCGCCGCCTCCACCGGGTGCTGCCCCCCAAGCGCCGCCCGCTGCGGAAGCCGAGCGCGTGATCGTGACCGGTTCGAATATTCCGACGGCCGCAGAAGTTGGAGCGAACCCGGTCGATATCTACAACCGCGAAACGATCATCAAATCGGCTAAGCGCACCACCGAAGAATTTCTCCAAAGTCTGCCGACCGTTAACGCGAACCTGGTTCCGATTTCCAACAACGAGAACGGAACCAACACAGCGGTCGGCGCCGCGACCATTGCGCTGCGTGGTTTCGACGCCAGAGCAACCCTGATCCTGATCGATGGGCGCCGCGTCGCTCCTTATCCGACGGGCAACAACCCCGGCCTGGTCAATGTGATGTTCGTCGATCTCAATTCGATCCCGCTGGCCGCAATCGAAAGTATCGAGATTTTGAAAGACGGTGCTTCTACCACCTACGGCGCCGATGCCGTCGCCGGTGTGGTCAACATCAAGATGCGTCATGATTATGCAAACGGCGCGGAAGCGAGTATGGAATACGGCAACACGACGGACAAAGATTCGGGCGAGTACAAGGCTTCGCTAATTTTTGGCGTGGGCAATGAAACTACCAACGTCACTGGTGTCTTCAACTACTACCGCCGTAATTCCATCGCCCAACGCGACCGCGACTACTCAGCCGTGCCCCCATTTCTTAGCGGAAACACCAGCCCGTACAATCTACAGCTGAGCAGCGACGTGGCCGGTGCCGCTGGCGGGCAAAACTTAAATCCGGGCGGAATTGAATTCGCCAGTGCGCCGGATTTGACCAACGGATTAGCTCCAGCCAGCTCCTACCTTTACGACACTGTTCGTATTAGAGCACTTGGCGGCATCCGACCGGGGTTTAACTTCAATCTGTTCGCCCTTTCCTTCCCAGCAAGCGAGCGTTGGGGCGGCTACCTCAGCGCTGACCACAAAATCTTCGGCGATCAGATGGTGCTCTATGCAGATGGCTATTACCAAAACGTGAAAACGCATAACGAGGCGGCGCCGGCCCCGACCGGCGCTTTCCAGACCAAAGGTCAAACCACACTCGCCATA
>QHOW01000013.1 GCA_003219435.1 Verrucomicrobiota bacterium
CGAAGCACATACGGGATCGCAACCCAAAACAATCCCGCGACGATCAACACATAAGCGAACACCGTAACGAGCAACCGGCTCGTTTCGTGGCGCAAAAAGGCTGCATCGAGCAGTGGTTCCGCGGCCAGCAAGCAAAGAATTCCAAGCGCGCGCACGGCGAGAAATTCGTCAACGAAACGAAGGGCGAGGACGTAAACGATCGGCAGCGCAATGAGCAGCGGCCGCCGGAAGGATGAGAATTCGCCCATCTGGATCGTCGCGACTAGCCAAAATGTCCACGCAAGACAGATAGTCAGCAGAACGACTCCGGCGACGGAAGAACGTGGAAACCGGTGTGCGACATTAGCCAGATCCGGCTTCACCAGACCGGGCAGGCTGATGAGAATGAGGAACGCGCCCGCCATGACGCCCACGGTTTGCAAGGAAAGATGGTAGATCATTGGTGGCGCAAAGTTTTCAACTCGCGACGTGGCAGACGCAACTTAAAAAGTTGCGCCACTTTTCAGAACCGGCGTGCCATACAAGCTGAATCCATTGGCCCGCTCGATTTGGACATCGACGAGTTCTCCAATGAGTTCATCGCTGTTGCTTTCGCCTGCCACGCCAGCCAGCTCGCGAAAGCTTTCGGAATACCCGGGCGAAGGCGGACCTGTCCGCCGTAGCCTTGGCGAAGGCGGAAACACAACAATCTTGTTCGTGCGCGTGCGGCCCATCAGTCGCGCTGGATTCGTCTTGCTGGGACCTTCACAAAGAATTTCCACATTGCAGCCGACCAACCGCTCGCCGGCGCGTCGGGTCGATTCATTCACGATCCGCAGCAAATCCTGGTTGCGTTCTTCCCTCACGCGCTCATCGATTTGGTCCGGCATTTCCGCGGCTGACGTGTCACGTCGCGGCGAATAACGAAAGATGAACGCATTGTCGAATTGGATTTCCTCCACCAAATCCCGCGTCTGTTCGTAATCGTCATCTGTTTCGCCGGGAAATCCCACGATGATGTCGGTGGTGATCGCGATGCCACTGCGCGCCTGCCGGATTTGCTGGATAAGATCGACATATTTTTCAACGGTATAAGCGCGGTGCATTGCTTTCAGAATTTTGTTCGAACCGGATTGCAGCGGAAGGTGAACGTGCTCGGCCAGTTTCGGCAGGCGCGAGATCGCGTCGATCAAATCTTCGCGGAATCCGATCGGATGCGGCGAAGTAAAACGGAGCCGCTGGAGCCCATCAACTTTGTGAAGAGCTTCCAGCAACTGCACGAAAGGAGATTTGTTGTCGATCTTCGGGAATTCGTGACGACCGTAAAGATTCACGATTTGCCCGAGCAACGTGACTTCTTTCACGCCGCGCGACACCAGATCGCGCACTTCGCTCACGATTTCGTCAATGGAACGGCTGCGCTCCGCGCCGCGCGTCTGCGGAACGATGCAAAAGGTGCAATGCATGTTGCATCCCTGCACGATCGAAACAAACGCGGTTGCCTGCCGCGGCGCGAGTTGCTGATCGCGAATCGTCGATTGCGAACCCTCTTCCTCAGCAACATCGACAATCGAAAACCGCAGATCGTCCATCGCGCGATTCGAGAGCTGGTAGGGCGCGAGCGCCGGGCGCGCTGCTTTCCGAGCGAGCAATTCCTCCACGTAATCCGCGACCCGATGAAATTTCTGCGTACCAACCACAAGATCGACATGCGGCAGATTTTTAAGCAGCGATTCTCCGCGCGCCTGTGCCATGCAGCCGAGGAACCCAAACACAACGTGCGGCCGCTCTTTCGCCATGGGGCCGAGCATCCCCATTTTACCAAGCGCCTTTTGGTCCGCCATGTCGCGCACGCTGCACGTGTTCAGAAGCACGACGTCGGCCTCAGCCTCGTGCGCGACCCGCTCGTATCCCCGCGCCAGTAGCGAATGCGCGACTTGTTCAGAGTCACGCTCGTTCATCTGGCAGCCGTATGTCTTGATGAAAAATTTCGGCATCGGACGGGCGGAAATAATACACGCCCCAGGCGCCTTCGTCCAAGACACGACACGAATTTCACGGACCACACGAATTTACTCAGAGCGTTACGAGATTCGTGACAATTCGAATAATTCGTGTTTTAAATCGCGACCTAGCGGAAATGAAAAATGAATCTCCAACAATAGGAATCATCGGCGGCAGCGGTCTCTACCAAATGGAAGAGATGCGCGATGCGAGCGAGAAGAAGATCGACACGCCGTTCGGACCGCCATCGGACACGTTTGTTGGTGGAACGGTAGGTGGCCGTCAGGTTTATTTTTTGCCGCGCCATGGCCGAGGCCATCGGATTCTGCCGCACGAAATAAATCACCGGGCTAATATCTATGCGCTGCGCTCGCTCAATGTCCGCTGGATTATCTCAGTAGCGGCAGTCGGTAGTCTCCAGGAAAAATACGCGCCGCGGGACGTGTTGTTGCCTTCGCAGTTTTACGACCGTACCAGCCGGCGAGCGGAGCATACATTTTTTGGAGAAGGCATTGCCGCGCATATCGCGTTCGCTGAGCCGATCAGCACGAAGCTGCGCAATCTCCTGGCGGAATCAGCACGATCTCTCGGCATTACAGTGCACAATGGCGGCACTTACGTGAACATGGACGGCCCCGCGTTTTCCACCCGCGCAGAATCGGAATGGAATCGACGCAACGGTTTCGACGTCATCGCGATGACGAACCTTCCCGAAGCGAAATTAGCTCGCGAAGCGGAGATCGCGTTCGCGACAATGGCGATGATCACCGATTACGATTGCTGGAAAGTGGACGAAGAACCGGTCTCGGCGCAAACGGTCCTCAGTCACTTGATGGCGAACGCGGAGACTGCGAAAAAGGTGCTTGTCGATGTAATTCCGCGCATCCCGACAGAGCCGAATTGGCCGGAACATTTCGCACTCGACACAGCCCTAATCACAGACCGCAAGCTTTGGCCAGAAGCGACGGTAGAAAAACTGAAGCCGATTTTGAGACGGTTTCTATAAGGTTCGGAGTTCCGCATTCATGCGGTCTGGTGCAGCGTCGAAACGCAAACCGCTTAAGGCGGGACTCCAAATCTACATCCCCAGCTCGTCCCAATCCTTCCCGTAGTCGCGCAGCGGATACTCCTGCCAGATATGCTTCGCCTCCTCAACGCCCGTCTGCGCCAGATCCTCCGTTGCGCTACTCCACGGCCAATCCATCCAGCGCGCCACGTAACCGTGCCGCACGGGATTGTGATGCACATAATTGAGCGTCGCCCAGTAATGCCGGTCCGACCGCATCGCGCGCTCGACGGCACGGAAGAAAACTTTTCGCCCGCGCGCCTGCTCCTCGTCGTTCCAAGCATGCTCGTGCGTCCATGCAGCAATCCCAGCAAACGCAGCAAAGCTTTTACGTCCGGCGTTTCAACCAGCGCGTGATAATGATTCGGCAACACGCACCACGCAAAAGTCTTGCCGGTGTGCGTCGCGAACACAGCCAGCAGGTCGCGCGAAAAATTATCCATGCGCTCCGGGCTGTAGCCAATGTAATTGCGATGCTCAAAACACGACACGGTGATGAGAAAACGCAGATGCCCGAAATTGGGCCGGTGCGACGGTGAATGCCACGGATATCCGCGCGCCTGTCGCCAGGCCACCACTCTGCGCGTTGCCTTTCATTGAGCTGTCGCCAGAGATAGCGCGGGGCGGACATGGATTGAGGTTAGCCCGAGCCGCCTAAGGGCGGAACTCCAAACGCCGCAAGGCCGCGCTCGCTCGTTTAATCGCTTCGCAGAGCGATCGGATTTGATCTTCTTGATGCGCCGCCGTCACCGTAATGCGCAATCGCGCGGATCCTTTGGCAACCGTCGGATAACGAATCGCCGGTACGAGAAATCCTTTATTTTGGAGCGCAGACGCCAAATCCAGCGCCGCTTGCTCGTCACCGACGATCCACGGAAAAATCGCGCCAGCGGGAGCGTCTTTTTTGTTCAGTCCACTCGTCGGCATTACTTCTTGGATCAACCTGATTTTCTTCCAAAGCAAGAGTCTGCGCTCCTCGCCTTCGGACGATGAGAGAAAATCTACTGCGGCCAGAGCTGCAGCCGCGATTGCCGGTGACGGCGCCGTGGAATAGATGAAGGAGCGTGCACGATTAATTAGCCATTCGATGAGATTGCGCGAACCGCAGATGTAACCGCCGCTTGCGCCCAGCGCCTTGCTCAGCGTTCCCATCTGAATATCGACATCTTCACTTACGCTCTCTGCGGCGGCCAAGCCGCGGCCATTTGGGCCGATCACTCCGACGGCGTGTGCTTCATCGAGCATCAACAGCGCGTCGAAGCGTTTTTTTAATTCTACCAATTCGCGCAAGGGCACACGATCGCCGTCCATGGAAAAGACAGACTCGGTCGCGACGAGGATGCGTTTGCCCGGATGTTCGCGTCGCGCCCATTCCAGATGACTCTCCAGTTTGCGCAAATTGTTGTGGGGAAAAATGCGCAGGATAGCGCCGCTTAATTTTGCGCCGTCGATCAATGAGGCGTGACAGAGTTTGTCGAGCAGGATGACGTCATTTTTCTTGACCAACGCGGGAATGGTCCCGAGCGCGGCCGCATATCCGCTGCTGAAAGACAGTGCCGCTTCGGTTCCTTTCCATTTCGCGAGTGCGTGTTCCAAACGCACGTGTGGCGACTGCGTCCCGGTAATCAGCCGGGAAGCTCCCGCACCAACGCCAAATTCGTTGATGGCCGCAATTGCTGCCTCTCGCAATTTAGGATCGTTGGCCAAACCGAGATAATCGTTCGAGGAAAAGTTGATGAAGCGGCGCGCCCGGCGGTCGCGGCCTACCCCGCTGATTTCAATTTCCGGCCCTTGCGAACTGTTGATTTCGCGGAGATGTCGATCTAAGGAACGTGCGCAGAGCGCCTCCAATTGCTCCTGAAAAAGATCCCGCATGTTATCGTTTATTGTTGATGTTCGCCACGGGCCAAGCGCCGTGGCGCGACCTGTTTATAGCAAGAGCAATTTGTGAAATTTGTAGCCCCGTAGGGGCGACATGTTTCTCTTGGCACGACAACCTGCCGCTCCGTCGGAGCTTCAGATTTTCGGTTGGACGGGCTATAAACATGACGCACCTACGGCGTTCGAAGCGTTCTCGCCGCCGCGCGCGACCTACATCCAAAGACCCCATGAAAGGAGCGCGGACGAATCCCGCCAGACCCCGGCCTTGCTGTCACCGAGAACGACCACGATGATGTCGCGGCCAGCTCGCGATCCGCTGCTAATCAAGCAGTGGCCGGCCGCCTCGGTGTAACCGGTCTTCATCCCGTTACAGTAAGGAAGACGTTTCAGGACTTTGTTCGTATTTTCGAGCTCTCGCGTGCGGCCATTGGCATAGCGAAAAACAAGCTGCGGAAGGCGAACGATTGATCTGATCGTCGGATTCGCATAAGCCGCCCGCGCGATAATTGAAAGATCGCGTGCTGAGGAATATTGACCGGGGACAGGCAAGCCGTTTGGATTAACAAAATGCGAATTCACAGCTCCGAGAGCGCGCGCACGCCTGTTCATCACCTCAGCAAACGCTTCCACACTACCGGCATTATCGCGCGCCAGACATCGGGCGACATCGTTGGGGCTTTTCACGAGCAGCGCTCGCAGCAGATCGATCCGCTGATAAGTGTCGCCCGGTTTTATATTCAGCTTCACCGGCTCGGCCATCGTGTCGATTGATTGGATCATAACGGGCCGATCCAGAAAGCCGGACTCGGCTATGATCAGAGCCGTAAGCAATTTTTGCGTGCTCGCCGCAGCCCGGGTCTGATCCGCGTTTTTTTCGTACAAGGTTTGACCCGTATTCGCGTCCACCACAATCACCGAAGCTGCGCCGGTCTTCGGTATTCCATCGGGCGTGTACTGCGTGTCCTCTATCGGCGCTGGTGTCGACTTGACCCTTTTCTTCGCCTTTGCATGTGCCCGACGTGCGCGAGCAGGAGTTGATTCCGTCGCCTCTTTCTCCACCGATTGCGCTTTCCGGACGGGAGCCGGGGCGATGCCGGTGGGCCGCACTGCTTCGAGATCGCTATCCTGCCCCGAAACGCTCAACGCGTTGATCGAAATCAAGACGCAAAAGAGCAAGATCCGGTCGCGCCACTTCATCGGCGGGAACTTAGCGATAGAATTTTGATCTGCGCAAGTCCGGCGCCGGGACACGAATTTCACTAATCCACATGAATTGGCTCCAGCCTCATGAGATTCGCGACAATTCGCGTCATTCGTGTCTGAACAGCGTTCGTCTTATGAGCGGGTGGCGCGTTCAATCAATTCGATTTCGTAGCCTTCCGGCGCGTCGATGAACGCAATTCTACCGGTGCCGGTCGAATGTGGCCCATCCGAGAGCGGATAACCTTTCGCCGCCGCGTTCTTCGCGAACTCATGCAGGTCGTCCACCTCAAAAGCCAGATGCGTAAGATCAGGCCCAACCACAACCGGCCCGCTTTCGTCGAATTTGCAAATCTCGATTTCCTCGTCGCTACCAGGGGCTTTCAAAAACACGAGCTGTGAACCGCGACCAGACGTGTGGCGGCGAAGCTCTTCGAGACCGAGGACATCCTTATAAAATGAGATCGTCTTTTCCAGATCGCTCACCCGGAAACGAGTGTGTAAGAGTTTTTTGACCATGTATATCTTTGCCTCGACCTGTGGAGAAGTTCAAACTCCGGGCACGCAATCAAGGATTCATATTAACACCGGCCTTCAGGCCGGTGCTCGTCAAGCATCCTCCAGCAAAGCCGTTTCAACGGCTTTCCTCTTCCCTCCAGTGGAGACCGTGGCGCTCGTTAAATTTCTTGAGCTCCTCTGCAAACGTGCGAATCCGATGATGCTGCTCTTGTCCTGCGATGTACGCCGCGACGGTACTCACGTTGGATTCTGATACGAAGAAGGCTCCATAGCCTCGCCCCAAGCGAACTTCCCCGCGATGACATCGTTCGTGTTTATCCAATGCGAGGAGCTTCCCTTCAGCAATTGCACGACCTCTTCGATCGACATCCCCGTCGGCAAATCGATGAGAGCGTGAATGTGATCTGCGTTTACATGATTGATCTTCATGTAGATTCTCTTTGCTTCGGCGTATTCGCTCAGGTAGTGGGAGACGCGCGCGGCAGCCTCTTTCTGAAGCAGCCGATCGCGGCCGAGAGTTCCCCAGACCAGATGCAGCCAGCACCGAGAGTAGGAGTGTAGCGACATGTCTGTCACGGTAAGCCGTTGAAACGGCTCATGTCCATATCGAGCGAGGATCACCTGCCTGAAGGCCGGTGTTAATGATATCGCGGCATGCCGATACTGTTTCGGAGTTGGCATCCCTGTCCTACGGCTTGCGTGGCGGGCTTATGAAACCGTCTTCTATTTGCCTAGAGCAAGCAGCAGAATTGTGGTTCTTTAGCCGCTGATGAAGGTTGTCATTGCTGCCACTGGCGCGAGCGGAACGATTTATCTGCAAAGACTACTCGAGCAGATTAATTATGCCGCGCACGAGATTCATCTCGTCATGAGCACCTACGCTCGACACGTAGCGAAGCAGGAAGTCGATGACTTCAAGATTCCCGCCGGCGTCTCTCAACATTCCGACAATGACATGAATGTGCCTTTCGTCAGCGGTTCAGCGCGCTTCGACGCGATGGTCATTGTCCCCTGCTCCATGGCTACGCTTGGCCGGATTGCTTCCGGCTCCAGCGACAGCGCGTTGCTGCGCGCAGCCGATGTCTTTTTGAAGGAACGCCGTAAGCTGATCCTCGTCCCGCGCGAGACGCCGTGGAACTTGATTCACGCGCGCAACGTCGTGACGCTGCTCGAAGCGGGGGCGATTGTTTTGCCAGCCATCCCATCTTTTTACAGCCGGCCAAATTCCGTGATCGCCGTGGTTGACACCGTTGTCTGGCGCATCCTCGATCAAATCGGGCTGCCGAATCCGCGGACTTATCGCTGGCCGGATAAGGCTGGCAAAACCTCCCGCAAGCGTTGAAAATCGAGGGTTGGCGTGCGCGCTGGTTGATCGCGTTCGGATTCAGGATGCTCGATTGGTGGGCGCGGACTCTGCGTTACGAAATCGACGATCGCTCGAACCTGGTAAGCACGCCCGTGACCGAGAACTATATCGGCGCGCTCTGGCACAATCGGCTCCTGCTCATTTCTTATGTCCTGCAAAGATTTGCGCCGCACCGGCCCGGTGCGGGATTGATCAGCGCGAGCCGTGACGGAGATTTGATTGCGCCTCTGGTAGAGCGCTTCGGATTTCAGGTTGTGCGCGGTTCCAGTTCGCGCCTGGGTGCAACCGGGATGCTCGAGCTCGTCGGGGTTCTCGCCGCTGGTCGCGATGTCTTGCTAACACCTGATGGCCCGCGCGGACCAGTTTATGGACTTGGGCCCGGAATTATTCTGCTTGCCCAAAAATCGCGCGCGCCAATCCAACCGATCAACCTGGAGTTCTCCAGTTGCTGGCGCGTCAACAGTTGGGACCGATTCATCCTACCGCGCCCGTTTTCGAAAGTGCGCGTCATCTTCGCCCCGTTGCACCATGTAAAATCGACAAGTAATCCCCAAGAATTCGAAGCCGAACGGCTTCGCTTGCAGAACGCCATGATGGCACTGGTTGAAATGCGCTGACTCATTTACGGTTCAGCGCATGGCAAAGCTCATCGATGGACGCGTGATCGCGGAAAATGTATATGTCGAACTTCGCCGTGAGATCGCGGAGCTAAAATCGAAAGGAATCGCTCCGGGTCTTGCTGTGGTTCTTGTCGGCGATAATCCGGCCTCGCGGACCTATGTCCGTTCAAAAGACAAGATGTGTCGCGCTCTCGGTTTGCATTCGGTGAAGCTCGAGCTGCCGGTTTCAACTACGCAAGATGAATTGCTCGCTCGCGTCCAGAGATTGAATCGCGACCCCAGTATCCACGGTATTCTTGTGCAATCACCGGCGCCAAAGCACATAGATGAAGAGGCAATTGTCCGCGCACTCGACCCAGGCAAAGATGTCGATGGTTTCCACCGGGAGAATGTGGCGAAGCTCGTAATCGGCGATGCTAGCGGATTTGTTCCATGCACCCCGCTCGGGATCCAGCGCCTACTGATTGAAACCAAGATCGACATCGACGGTGCGCATGTCGTGATTGTGGGTCGCAGTATGATCGTGGGCAAACCGCTCGCCCTGCTTCTCATGCAGAAAAACAAAAACGCGAATGCGACAGTTACGGTCGTGCATTCGCGCAGCCGCGATCTCGAAAAGATCACCCGGTCAGCGGACATCCTGGTCGCGGCAATTGGTCAAGCGACCTTCGTGAAAGGAGCGCATGTGCGCGACGGCGCCACCGTTATCGATGTCGGTATCAACCGTCTGGAGGACCCGGCGAGCGAACGCGGTTATCGCCTCGTCGGCGATGTGGCATTTGACGAAGTCGCCAGAAAGGCCGCGGCGATCACGCCGGTGCCGGGTGGCGTCGGGCCGATGACGATCGCAATGTTGATGTCGAACACAGTGAAAGCGGCGCGTCAATCGCTGCCGCGCAGCGGCGCTCTGCCTGCCACGTCGTAGCTTTGCGAAGACGGGTGAGCGTCGCCATTTTTCGCGAAGAAATTTGCGACGGTCACAAACCGCCGCTACAAGGACTGACGATTTTGGCCGTGAGCGAGCGCAACATCGGTTGAACTCGCGCCGCGTGAATAAGAGATGAAGCGATTCGCGGCGACAAAACCGCCGCGCGCGCCAGTCCGTTAACCCATAATCTCCCGCGATACATGGCCGCGTGCGCCTGCGCGTACTCTTTCAATGGATCGACATCGTAACTTCCGCGAACAGCTTTAACGATGGCTTGCGCTGCCAGCTCGCCTGAGCGAAGCGCATAATAAATTCCCTCGCCCGTAAACGGCTCAACCACGCGCGCCGCGTCGCCGACCATAAACAACTTATCGTGCGCCGGCGAAAGCGCGATCCGGGTGAGCGGAGTGATCGTATGCCACGAATGATCATGTGGAAGGCTAAAGCACTGCTCCGCCCAACGGCGAAGCGCGGAGATGTCGGAGGGTTTGCTCACCAAACACAGATTTAGTTCATCGTTATTGACCGGCGCCTGGCCGGAATAACCCTCGCGTAGAAATTGCAGCACTACGCGACTGCCGAAACCCGCCGGCAGCGGAATGTGCGATTGCAGCGCGACGCGTTCACGCGCGGGCCGCGGGAGTAAATTGCAAAGGCGCGCCACTGTCGAATTGCGGCCGTCCGCTCCGACCAGCACTCTCGCGGCAAAAGTTGGGCCCTGGTTTGTTTCAATTTGCCAACCGGCGCCATTCGCTGCGGCGGTCAACGCCGTTACGGTTGTCTCTTCATGAATCTGCGCGCCTAGGTCGCGCGCTCGCGACATCACCAGCGCGTCAAACAAGCTGCGTTTGATTGCCCGCAGACTCTCTTCGCCGGACGGCAGACCGACAATGACTTTTTGTCCGCCGATCGCGATGAACTCGACCGTACTGAGGATCGCGTGCGGTAGTTGGCGGGCACGGTCCGCAATTCCCAGCCGTCGCAATACTCCCCAGGAGGATGGATTCAAACAATCGCCGCAGACTTTTTCGCGAGGAAATTTCTCGCGTTCAAGAACGAGTGCTCGCAAACCGTCGAGCGCGCAAAACGCCGCGCAGCTCGATCCGGCCGGACCGGCACCCACGATTGCGACATCGAAAGTTTCCATCGGCCTTTCAATGCAATCTGTCATGTCGAGCGGAGTCGAGACATCTCTCGCGATTCGATAAAGCGATTTTGGATGCAGTGGCAGATCGTAACCGGCCGCGCCCGGCGGTCGCGCCCTACCATCTTGACTCGAGGCCGCGCTAATCAACGCTGGCGCGCGATGTATTAGCAGAGCAGATTGATCCGCATGGGCTGGTCTCTCCCAATCTTCCGTATAGCAGGCATTCAGTTGCGGATTCACGTTACGTTTCTGCTGCTCATCGGCTGGCTTGCTTTCGGCTATTATGCGGAAGGCGGTTCGGCAGTGGCAGCGAGCCGCGTGATATTTATTCTGCTGCTTTTCGTCTGTGTGGTGCTGCACGAATTCGGGCATGCATTCGCGGCGAAAGCTTTCGGGATTAACACGCCCGACATCACGTTGCTGCCCATCGGTGGAGTCGCGCGGCTGGAACGGATGCCGGAAGAACCAGTGCAGGAACTGATCATCGCAGTGGCGGGGCCAATGGTTAATGTCGTGATCGCGCTCGGCTTGTTCGTAGCGGGCGGTGCACAGGCGTTTGTTAATCCGTCGACGGTGGAAGGCGGCGGGTTCATCGCCCAGTTGATGACCATCAACATCTTGCTGGTTCTTTTTAATTTGCTTCCTGCGTTTCCCATGGATGGCGGACGGGTCTTGCGTGCGCTGCTCGCTACAAGGTTGAGTTATGCGCGCGCCACACAGGTTGCTGCCAGTATTGGACAGGGTTTTGCGTTCGTCTTTGGTTTCATCGGACTAATCTGGAACCCGTTCCTGATCTTTATCGCGCTGTTCGTTTACATCGGCGCGTCGCAGGAGGCGGCCCTGGCACAGATGAAAGATGTCTCGCGCAGATTTCCGGTATCGAGCGCGATGGTGCGCGAATTCCGTACGCTTCCGGAAAATGCCACCCTGGAGGAGGCGGTGGATGCATTGCTCGCGACGTCACAGCACGATTTTCCGGTCGTAAATGAAACGGGAAACGTCGCTGGCGTGCTGACGCGGCACGATCTGATCGCGGCGCTGCGGAAGAATGATCCGACGCTTCGCGTCGGTGACGTGATGCGTCGCGATATTCCCACGGTCACGACCGGGACTCGCTTCGAAGAGGCGTTTCGCATCATGCAGGAATGCAACTGCCCGGCTGTGCCAGTGCTCGACGGCATGAAGCGCCTGGTCGGTTTGCTCACGCCCGAGAACGTCACCGAATTGATGATGATTCAATCGGCGATGCCGCGTCGGCGGGTTTTGTAGAAATTTCCTATTGGTGGGGCGAGACTCTGTCGAGCCGACGAATTCAATCTTGGGTTGCGACTCCCAATTTCCAGTTGCATCAACCTCGCCTAAATTCATGCCGGGATGACCTCCGCAACAAAAGAAAAACCGGATCTACAAAAAAAAGTGCACGAAGTGCCGCACAAACCCGGTGTCTACCTGATGCGCGACCGCTTTAATCGCGTGATTTATGTCGGTAAAGCGCGAGATCTGCGCAAACGCGTCAGCTCGTACTTTGTTCCCTCGAAAATTGCACAAGCCGATTTGAAAACACGGGCCATGCTTGATGCCGTCTGGGATTTCGACACGCATACCGTGCGCAGCGATGCGGAATCTGTTTTGCTCGAAGGCAAATTGATCAAGGAATACCGGCCGCGTTACAACGTTTCCTTCCGGGACGATAAACGGTTTCTCGTTGTCAAAGTTGACCTGTCCGAGGAATGGCCGCGTTTCCGGCTGGCACGATTCAAAAAAGACGATGGCGCGCGCTACTTCGGGCCGTATGCGCATTCGGGCGCGCTGCGGCAGACGCTAAATTTCATGCGCAAAAAATTCGGCGTGCTGACGTTTGGCCGGGGCTCGCCGACGGAGCGCGAATTGAAATCAGCCACTTATCAGGTGCCGATGCGCTTGAGCGAAATTAACGCCGAGCAATATCGCGAGCGCGTTGTTCAGGCGTGCGAGTTCCTCGAGGGACATTCGCGGGAGATGATCGCAACGCTGGAAGAGGAGATGCGCAAGACAGCGGAGAAAATGGACTTTGAGAAGGCGGCCGAGCTACGGGACATGATTGAAGATTTGCGGGACACCACCAGGCCGATGCGCCGCTTCACTCGTGGAAGCCTGCCGAGCACGATCGATCCGATGGCGGACGTTCAGGCGCTGGCGGATGCGTTGCAACTTGCCCGCGCGCCCCGCGTCATGGAATGCTTCGACATTTCAAATATTTCCACGACGCACGTGGTTGCCTCGATGGTCTGTTTCCGGAACGGCGTGCCGGACAAGGACAATTACCGTCGTTATCGGGTGCGCACGGTGGAAGGACAGGATGATTTTGCCAGCATGGCCGAAGTGGTGCGTCGTCGTTATTCGCGAATTCTGCTGGAAGCGCGTGAAGCGAACCCGGACGCGGCAGATTACTCTCAGGAAAATCCGGCCGAAGCCATCTCGCGGCCATCAACTGTTAACCATCAACTATCAACTAGCTTCGTTCGTTTGCCGGATCTGATCATTGTCGATGGTGGAAAGGGCCAGCTTTCGGCGGCGTGTCGTGAATTGCAGCGATTGGGTTTGCACGACCTTCCAATCATCGGCCTGGCCAAGGAACGCGAGGAAATCTACCGCCCGGGCCGGGCGCTGCCGCTGCAACTTCCAATGGATTCCGGTGCTTTACGTCTGCTTCAGCGCATCCGGGACGAAGCTCATCGGTTTGCCAACGCGTATCATCAACTGCTCATGAAAAAACGCATCGGCGAGAGCATTCTTGATGATTGCCCGGGGGTGAGCCAGAACCGGAAAAATTTACTGCTGCGGAAGTTCGGCTCGGTGAAGCGTCTGCGCAAAGCGACTGTGAAAGAAATTGCCGCCACGGAAGGCATTGGCCGAAAGCAAGCGGAAGAAGTGCATCGCTTCTTGCAGCGGCATTGATTTGTCCGCAGATTTGAAACTCGCTCGCTTCCCAGCTCGCTCGCCGCTACCCATCGCAGCTTTGCCTTCTATGTCGCTAATCCCATTAGCTCCATTCGCAGATTAACGCAGATTCTTTCGAATGAGGTCAACCTGGGAAAATCTGCGCAATCTGCGGTTCGTCACGCTTCTCTTAGTCGCGCCGGTTGCCGCGTCTGCCCAGACGTTCGCGCCGACATCTGCGTCGAGCCCGCTGCCGTCACTTTCGGGCGGCCCCACTCCGCCCGAGGAAACAATCATCCCAACGTTTGAGACGCAAAAACTTGCGCGCACCTACATTCTCGATGTTCCAGGTCCGCGGGGCCAGATCACAGATCGCAACGGCGTCCCCCTTGCGCAAAATCGACTCAGCTACAACCTCGCGATCAATTTTCCAACGCCGCTTGATTTTTCTGACGCGCAAGCGCTCAGCTTTGTCCGGGAAAAGATCGATAAGGCCAGCCCACTAATCGGCCACCGGCTCAAAATCTCCGACGAAACAATCCTGCGCCATTATCGGAATCGGGGAATCATGCCGTTGGAAATCGCGCAGAATCTCAGCCCATCGGAATACGAGGAAGTTAAGGACAACCTGCCGTCGGCCGAAGGGAAAACTTGCCGGCCAAATTATCGGTTACACCGGAAAGACTGGCCGAAATCCGGATGGCATCGTCGATAACCATGAAACTCTTTGGCCCGAAACTGAGGGACGCGAGGGACTCGAGCGAACGTTCAACGAGATGCTCACGGGCAAGCACGGCGAGTACAAACTCACCTTCGATAAAGACGGACGAAAAACCTCCGAACGATTGGTCACCCCGCCTCAGCCCGGTTACAACGTCGTCACTACTCTTGACGTTCGTCTCCAGGAATTGGCGGAAAAGGCGCTGGAAGCAAAAGCGAAACGCGGCGCGATCGTGATTCTCGATCCGAACTCTGGCGATGTTCTGGCGCTCGCCTCATGGCCGGCCTACGACCCGAATCTCTTTGTTCCTTCGATCTCGACCGAACAATTGCAAGCCTTGCAGAATGATCCCGACATTCCGCTATTGCCGCGGGCATATCGTTCGTCTTATCCGCCAGGATCGACATTTAAGATCGCGGTTGGCATCGCCGCGCTCGAAAGCGGCGCGGTGCGTTCGGACGATCAATTTAACTGCGTCCCGGCAATTCAGATTGGCAACGTCACTTTCCATAACTGGAAGAAAGGCGATCGTGGATCTTTGAATTTCGTCCAGGCACTGACCGAATCGTGCGACACGTGGTTTTATCAGGTTGGAATCAAGACTGGCGCCCAACCGATCATTGATTGGGCATTAAAGCTCGGCTTTGGCGCGAAATGCGGCATCCCATTGCGCGGTGAAGCGGAAGGCCGCGTGCCAAATGACGAATACATGAAGGCAACACACGGCCGCAAATTGCTCAATGGCGACATCGCAAACCTCTCGATTGGCCAGGGCGACCTCCAGGTCACTCCGTTGCAAATGGCGCAGGCCATGGGGATCGTTGCGAATGGCGGCACGTTTTATCAAACCCGGCTCGTCCAACAGGTGCAGACACTCGATAACGAAATCGTGACCGCGTATCAGGTCCGCGCCAAGAGAACGCTCGATCTTTTATCTGAAACGCGGGAGCAATTGCGCATAGGGATGATCGACGCGGTGAATGGCCGTGGCGGCACCGGACATCAGGCAAGTCTCGATAATGTTGAAGTCGCCGGAAAAACCGGGACCGCACAGTGGGGACCGAAAAACAAAGAGCGCACGGCGGCATGGTTCGCGGGATTCTCGCCAGCCGACCAGCCGCAATATGCGTTCGCTGCTCTCTACGAAGGCGATGTCGGCAGCAAAGTGCACGGCGGCTCGACTGCCGCGCCGATGATCGCCGACGTATTCAAAGAAATTTACAAAGGACAGGAAGTCGCCAAGCGCCACCGAGGCGAACGAGAGCCAGAAGTCCGCCGCGCGGAACCGGTCGAAGAAGAAGACGAGTCGGATTAGTTCTTCTCTGGGGAGCGCGGGCATGTTGCCCGCTGTTAGCGGCATTCTGCCGCGAACCGTGAGTGCGTATCCACGAAGGAACCTACGAATTCGCGCTTCGCGCCTACGGGAAGGCTGTCCGGCAACATGCCGGACAGAGCGGGCAGAATGCCCGTGCTCCCCCAGATTACGCTGCTGCCGTTTCCTTCGGCAGCTCCATTGTCCCTTTAAACTTCGGTTCCTCCGGCTCGAGACCGAAGTGATCGGCGTAGAGTTCGTCGATTTTAGCCATGTCATCGCTCGTGAGCGGCGGAGACTCCGGCGCTTTCGCGAATTCAATCAGTTGCTCCGCGTTGTAAATATTCGGCAGCGTCGAGGCGACGCGATCATCTGCGAGCAACCATTGCAACGCGGCTTGCCCCAGTGTGCGCTCAGAATTTTCGAGAAACCGTAATTTGTCGATCTTTTTGATGCCGTTCAGCAGCCAACTGCGCGGGCGATGACTGCGATGATCCGTCGGCGGAAAGGTCGTTTCCTCTGTGTATTTTCCCTCGAGCATTCCTGACGAATGCGTCACGCGAATGAGGAACATTGTATCCTTCCCACTGTCGGTTGCGGCTTGGTGAAAAGCACGCCCCGGATGTTGCTCGAGCATGTTGTAGATATGTTGCATGCTCGTCAGTTCACGCTCGCGAATGCAATTGAGCCCTTCGTAAAGCCAGCCGATCGCCGGTCCCAGCGCAATTCCATAATACCGAACTTTTCCTTCGGATTTTAATTTCTCGAGTGTTGTCCAAAGCGCGTCGTCATAGACCTGTTCCATCCGGATGTTGTGCAGTTGGAGAAGATCGATCCGATCTGTTTTCAATCGTTTGAGAGCTGCGTCTGTGGCCCGCGCGATCGCTTCCGGTGAAAAATCCTGTGGAATTTCACGCTGGCCGCGTCCGCGCGATTCGCCGTAATTTACAAAATCATAGCCGACCTTGGTCGCGATCACGATTTGATCCCGCTGTGTTGGGAACGCTTTGGCAATCAGCTCCTCGCTCAAGCCGTTCCCGTAAGTATCGGCCGCGTCGAACAGCGTGATACCGAGATCGAACGCCTTGTGCATCAGCGCGATCGCTTCGCCCTCGGTGAAATTCCCCCACCAACCGGTGGAAACCGTCCATAAACCGAAGCCGACTTCACTCACCGTCAGGTCGGTATTTTTGTAAGTCCGAAACCGCATTGTTGAACTTTAACGAATGAAAAGGACAACGTCCAATGTTCCAACACACAACATCGAACTCAGCAAACCAGCGCGCTTGTTTTCTTTTGCGCCACATTGCTCTTCTGTTAATGAAGGAAGCGGGTAGATTAAAAACGATTGCACGATGCAGCGTGCGATCGGATGATTCGGCTTATGGATGCTGTGCTGCCGCTGGATCAAATGACGGTAGAGGAAAAGCTGAGCGCTATGGAGGCTATTTGGCGATCGCTTTCGAAGCACGAAGATCAAGTCCCGGTGCCTGATTGGCATAAGCAAGTTCTCGACGAGCGGCAACGGCAGATCGACGCTGGAGAGGCCACTTTCGTTTCCTTGGAGGAAATGAAGGAGCGCGTTCGAAAGCGAACTGAATGAGGGTTCAAATCCTGGACACGGCCGAAGAGGACCTTGTCGAGCGATATTGATTCTATGAGATGCAACAGCCTGGCCTGGGCGCCTACTTTCGTAATAGCATCTATGCCGACCTGCACGCGCTGGAGGGGACGGCAGGAGTCCATCGAATCGTTTACAAGAACTATCATCGTGCGTTGGCTACGCGGTTCCCTTTGCGTTGTATTATTCCGTCTCAGAACAAACAGCGTTTGTACGCGCGATCGTGGATTGCCGCCGCGAGCCAACGTGGATCAGAAAACATCTGGGATAAGTTCGTCTCGGCGCTACCGGAACCGACAGGCTGGCAGCTCGCCTCCGCCTATCTCCACATAGGTGCTCCCATTCCCGACACAGACGGCTCGTGAGCCAGCCGCCGTGGCGGCTGGCAGACCTACGAGCTACCTCGCCTTTCCTCGTTCTCAGAATGGGCGATTACGGACAAGTAATTACTGGGCAATTAGCTGGCTGGTCTTCCTCTATCCTTCTGTCCGCGCCCGCCGGAACAATCTGGACTGCTACATCTACCGCCTCGGCGTTACCTTCGTTACGCACGAGGTGTACATCCCCGCAACCTATGTCGGTGAAGCTTTCGCCTGTCC
>QHOW01000213.1 GCA_003219435.1 Verrucomicrobiota bacterium
CATCGGTGCCGCAGGGCGAGGACAATCTCGCCGTTCGTGCAGTGAGAGCTTTCTTTGCGGCGACAAAGGTCAAACCCGCGATTTCAATTGAACTCAAAAAGAAAATTCCACATGGCGCGGGATTAGGCGGCGGGAGCAGCGACGCCGCTTCGGTGCTGCTCGCACTCAACAAACTGTTCGAGACGAATTTGCCGCGTGAAGCGCTAGCGAAAATGGGGGAAACAATTGGGTCAGACGTTCCATTTTTCATTTTCCAGTCCGCCGCCACCTGCCGCGGACGAGGCGAACTGATCACGCCACTAAAATTCCACGAGCAGTTGTCGGTCTTGCTATTGAAGCCCGCTTTTGCCGTGCCAACGGAATGGGCGTATTCACGCTGGCAGGATTCCCGAGAAATTCCCGGTGTCTCTTACGCAGTTCAACAGTTCGGTGATCAAACCTTCATAAACGACCTGGAGCGTCCCGTTTTCGAGAAGTTTGTTTTTCTAGCGCAACTGAAGATGTGGTTGCGCAGACAACCCGAGGTGGGCGCGGCGCTGATGTCTGGGTCTGGTTCGACGATGTTCGCGGTGATGCGCTCCAATACAGATGTCGATCTTGTGGCCGAGCGTGCAAAGACGGAGCTCGATCCTGAATTGTGGATGTGCGCGTGCGAAACGAACTGATTTCTGGGTAGCGCATGCGTCTCGCGTGCTGGTTTCGGCGTCGCGCCGAAACAATCTTTGCCTTCGAATCCTGCCGTCAGTGATGATTATCAAATTTAAAGAAAAGTTCGCGATCGCGAGGACGCGCTCGCCAACACGCGAGACGCATGCGCTACCCAAATCAGTCCGCCGCGCGGCGTGGATTATTCGCCGGCGCCGCGTTGCAGCGTAGCGCGCCCGTACTCGCGATTTAGTTTCGCGATAAAACTGGCGCTGATCTCAGCGGGACAAACGGCTTCGCACTCGTAAGTGTTGGTGCAATTGCCGAATCCTTCTGCATCCATCACATGCACCATTTTCAAAACACGCCTTACTCGCTCGGGATTTCCCTGCGGGAGCAGCGATAAATGTGACACTTTCGCCGCCGTGAAGAGCATCGCGGACCCATTTGGACAAGCCGCCGCGCACGCTCCACAACCGATGCAGGCCGCCGCTTCCATTGCGAGATCGGCGTCGTGCTTGGGAATCGGCGTCGAGTTCGCCTCCGGCGCCGAACCGGCTCGCGCGGAAATGAATCCGCCCGCCTGCACAATTCGGTCCAATGCGCTTCGATCGACTACCAGGTCTTTGACGATCGGAAATGATCCCACGCGAAAGGGCTCGACCGTAATTCTCGCGCCATCGCGAAACTTTCGCATGTAAAGCTCGCAGACCGCGCCTGGATGATCGGGGCCGTGCGCTTCCCCGTTAATGGTGAGTGAGCAGGTGCCGCAAATCCCTTCACGGCAATCGGAATCGAACGCGATCGGTTCCTCGCCGCGTCGGAGCACGTTTTCGTTCAGGATGTCGAGCATTTCAAGAAACGATGTGTTTGGCGAAATGTCGCGCACCTCGTAATCGACAAGTCTGCCGTGTGATTTCGCGTTCGGCTGGCGCCAGACTCTCAGCAGAAAGTTCATCGAAGGTTTTAAGTTTTAAGTGTTAAGTGTTAAGTCTTCGGTGTGCGATTGCAGATCGCTTAAAACTTAAAAACTGAGAACTTAAAACTCTTCATTTATAGCTTCTCTGCGTTAAATGCACGGTTTCGAAATGCAGCGGTTCGCGATGCAGTTTTGGTCCCGCAGCCGCGGGATCGCCTTGAAATTCCCATGCAAATACTGCTGCGTGGTTTTCATCGTCGCGTAGCGCTTCCCCATCAGACGTTTGGTGTTCTTCGCGGAAATGTGCGCCGCAGGATTCATCGCGTTCCAGAGCGTCTGTGCACATCAACTCAGCGAATTCTAGAAAATCTGCGACGCGTCCAGCGCGTTCAAGGGATTGGTTAAAATCTTCATCGTTCCCTGGGACCCGCACATCGTGCCAGAATTGTTCGCGAAGTTTGGGAATTTTTCGCAACGCCTCACGCAATCCTTTTTCGTGGCGCGACATTCCGCACTTGTCCCAGAGAAGCAGACCGAGCTCGCGATGGAACGAATCGAGCGAACGTGTCCCGTTGATCTTGAGGAGTTTCTCAATCCTGGCACGAACGTCTTTTTCCGCGCCTTGGAACTCGGGAGAATCCGGCGATGGCCGTTTTCCCATCTGGCCGGCGAGATAATTCGGTAGTGTGCTGGGCAAAATAAAATAACCATCGGCCAATCCTTGCATGAGAGCGCTGGCCCCGAGCCGGTTCGCGCCGTGATCGGAAAAATTCGCTTCACCGATGACAAACAAACCCGGCACATTGCTCATCAGATCGTAATCCACCCAGAGGCCACCCATGGTGTAATGAACGGCGGGATAAATGCGCATTGGAACCTCGTAGGCGCTTTCCCCGGTAATCTTTTCGTAAACTTCGAACAAATTTCCGTAGCGTTCTCGAATGGTATCTTCGCCAAGGCGTTTAATTGCGTCGGCAAAATCGAGATAGACGCCGCGTCCACTTGGGCCGACGCCGCGTCCTTCATCGCAAACTTCCTTGGCCGCACGCGATGAAATATCGCGCGGTGAGAGATTGCCGTAGCTTGGATATTTTCGCTCGAGATAATAATCGCGGTCCGTTTCCGGGATCTCGTTGGGCAGCTTTTCGCGGTCTTCCTTGCGCTTTGGGACCCAGACTCGTCCGTCGTTTCGCAGCGACTCGGACATGAGGGTGAGCTTGGATTGATGTTCGCCACTGACCGGGATGCAGGTCGGATGAATCTGCGTGAAGGAGGGATTAGCAAAGAGCGCGCCCCTTTTGTAAGCGCGATAGGTGGCGGTGACATTGCAGCCGCGGGCGTTCGTCGAGAGATAAAATACATTTCCATATCCGCCGGTCGCGAGAACAACAGCATCGCCTGCGTGCTTATCAATCTGTCCAGAGCGCAAGTTGCGGGTGATGATTCCCTTGGCGTGTCCATCGACGATCACCAGGTCGAGCATCTCTGTTTGCGGAAACATCCGCACGGTCCCCGCAGCGATTTGACGGCAGAGCGCCTGGTAACAACCGAGCAAAAGCTGCTGACCGGTCTGTCCCCGCGCGTAAAAGGTTCGCGATACCTGTGCGCCGCCGAACGAGCGATTGGAGAGGAGCCCGCCGTATTCGCGGGCGAACGGCACACCTTGTTCGACGCACTGGTCGATGATCAGATTGGCGACTTCGGCGAGACGATAAACGTTCGCTTCGCGCGCGCGAAAATCGCCGCCCTTTATCGTGTCATAAAATAATCGGTAAATACTATCGCCATCGTTCTGGTAATTTTTCGCAGCATTGATCCCGCCTTGGGCTGCAATCGAGTGAGCGCGCCGTGGCGAATCTTGAAAGCAAAAGCATTTTACCCGGTAGCCCAATTCGCCCAGGGTCGCCGCGGCCGATCCGCCAGCGAGACCGCTTCCCACCACGATGATCTCGAACTTCCGCCGATTGCCCGGACTGACCAATCGCGAGTGGTCACGATGGCTGCGCCATTTTTGGTCGAGTGGTCCGTGTGGAATTTTGGCGTCGAGCGTCCCAATCATAACTGCTGTGCCGGTTTGAGTAACCCGAGCAGGATGGCCGCCGGAATCGACGTGTAGCCGATGAACATAAGCCAGGCAAAAATTCGCCCGCCCAGCGCGAGACGGGGCGTAAGTTTTTTATCATTTAATCCGAGCGATTGGAAAAAGCTGGATGATCCATGGCTTAAGTGTAGCGCGAGCAAAAACAAGCCAAGCAAGTAAAAGCCGGACACAAGATAATTTTGGAAACCGTAAACCATCATCGAGTAAACGTCGTAATGGCCAAGTGGATCGGCCTTAAGCAAGCCGAACCGCGGATCAGTTACGCGAACCGTGAAATGCGCCAGATGATAGATAATAAACGCGAGCACAATCAGTCCACTCATGACCATGTGGCGCGAGGCGAATGTGGCTTTCACATACTGCCTGTCCATATACGGCTCAGGCCGGGCGCGCCGATTTTCAATTGCCAGCTGGATCGTCACGCAGATGTGAATCATGACGGTGGCGAGCACGAAAATGCGGATCAGCCACAGAAGCGGGCCGAGATCGCGTAGATGCTGCGAGTTACCATTGATCCATTCCGGTCCGATAAAAATCTGGAGGTTCCCGAGCAGGTGTCCGATGACAAAAAGGATTAGAATGATGCCGGTGACCCCTACGATCATTTTTTTCCCAACCGACGAGCGATAAAAGGACGCTAAAATATTCACGCTAAAATTTGTGCGCCCGAAGAAGGCGCGTGGGTTTGAGATT
>QHOW01000014.1 GCA_003219435.1 Verrucomicrobiota bacterium
CTGCTGAAACAATGGCGCCAGAGCCGATCTCGACGCCCGGTGCGATGAAACATGCGGCGGCGATCCAACTGCCTTCGCGGACAGTAATCGGTGCGACTCGCAGTCTGAAATCTTCCCGTCGAAAATCGTGGCTGCCTGTGCAAAGATATGCGCGTTGGCTGATGCAAACATTCGATTCAATCGTTACCGGTGCGAGCGTGAGGATGCCGACGTCTTCACCAATCCAGACGTGATCGCCGATTATCAGCCGCCACGGAAATGAGATGTTTGCGTTTGCGCGGATCACCACGGCGCGACCGATTCTTGCGCCGAACGCGCGCAGGAGTGCGCAGCGCATGGATGACGGCCATGGAAACGCGTTTTGGAAAAATAGAAAACGCGCAAGCGCCCAAACGGCTTCTTTCCATCGTGGCGCGCCACGATCAAAATCGCTGTTATCGTAAATGCTCAGATCCATCTCGCCAATAGCGTATTATCGTTACATTCTGTCATTTTTCGTTCAATTTAGTCTTTACGTTTCGCCTCTTGGTTTACGAGTACCATTATTCCAGAAAAATGGCGTCTGCGATATTCGCGTCCATACGCTGCATGACATGACCGCCGGTCGTTCGCGCACTGGGACACAGAATGCGATGTTAGCTGGCATGAGAACTGGGCGTGATCAGTACTCCGCCATCTACGGTGCGCAACTCGAAGCGGAGGCGAAGTGGCTGGCGATTGGGGCAGTTGAAAAGGCGAACAGTATCGAGCGCCTTGTCTTGCCACGGATTAGTCGCCCAAAGCGCATAGTCGAACTTGGTGCGGGCACGGGCGCCATCATCGCGGAGTTACAGCGCCGGAATTTCGCGGATGTATACGTTGCTGTAGATTATTCAACTGACGCAACTCATTACATGAAACGGAATCTCACGAATGTCGAGGTGCTGCGGGCGGATATCGTGGAAGAGCCAATCTACGGCGTATTCGACGTGGTCGTTGTAAGCCACGTTCTTGAACACCTTGAAAGCCCCGACAATTTTCTTGCTGCGCTAGTTCGGAATCTTGATTTTCGGTTTGCGGTGATTGAATGCCCGCTGGAGGACTTAGCCGCATCGCGGCTGAAGAATCTTTTTCGCAACCGAGACGAGAACCGCGCCGGACACGTGCAATTTTTCAATCGGAGATCACTTTCAGCCGTGCTGCGCAAGCATTTGAAGATCGTAGACTCCAGGCACTATTGTTCTTGGGCATCTTCCGAGACCGTGCGCTTTCTCGCCAACAAAGATGCTCTTCCGCTGCACAAACACTGGATCAAATACCTAACACTAGGGATTTTACCACGCGTAGCGGCGCCTCTTTGGAAGCGGTACTGGATCGGCAATTACGCGTTACTATGTCAGAAATAGCGAGCGAGGTCTCTGGGACGGCTTCGTCACCGCAGAAAATCTGCTGACGCTATCCAAGGAAAGTAAAAACTGAAGAAAGACAGAGGGAATATGCAAGATCGCGTCGCCAGAAGAATTTGGACCGCGAGTGGAAAACTGTCCGCCTACATACAAATCGCTAGTCTAAAGCGCTTGTTTTCGCAGAATTGGATAGCAGTCAGTACGGCAACAGCTTGCCTCGCCCTGTTAGTCACGATGATTGCCACTAGTCCATCGCGGCTTTGCTACGATGAAGTCGTTTATCAGCTTGAACAAGTCCAGACGGTAAGGGAGGTCGGATGGCGCACGACGCTAACATCTCCTAACGAGATTTCTGTCGGACCTCTTTACGCCGCAATCCAATTATCGCTCTCGCCGCTAACTGGTTTGCAAGCCCCGGCCATCCGCTGGATAAATCTCGTCTGTTTCGTTGCAGTGCTTCTGATCATTGCAAGAGAGGACCAGGCACCACCGTTTAAAGCGGCAGTCTCGGCCACTACACTGTTGGCGGTGCCATTTCTGTGGCCTGCTGTCGGTATGGCTCTCACCGAAATACCCGCCCTGCTTTTTTTCACGATTTTTATTTTCTTCTTTCTGAAGCTGATTAATTCCGGCGTTACCTTGTCAGTCGAAACATTTGCATGGTCTATTGCGGCTGGATTATGCCTCGGCGTTGCCATTCTGGGTCGTCAGACATATCTGGTGGCTATACCCGTTGTGGTCGCAATGGTCTTCTGGCTTCCTGGGAAGTGGCCTGTAGTGTTGATATGTTTTGTCACTGCGCTAGCCGTGTGTGGGTGGTTGTTCTTGTTATGGGGTGGCCTCGCTCCACCATCGTGGTATTATCGGAACTCTCCCTCACCATTTAGTCTGACGAACGGTATGCTTTCCCTCAGCTATGCCGCGGCCGCGACACTATTCTTGAATCCGCAATGGATGAGGCCCCGGGCTCACACGGCATGGATTGGCTGCTGCATCGTGGGAATTGCCCTTGCCTGTTTCTGGCGGGATTACATGAATCCCCCTGCGAAGTCCCTACTTATTCGGGCGTTGGGCGACCGGACCGGATTACTAATTGGATTCGTAATTGGTTGCGCACTTGCAGTTTTTGGTGTGATTTGGGCGTGGAATATATTCGTAATGGCTTGGCAGGCCCGGCAAAATCCACGGCGAGTCTTTCTTCTGTTGACACTTGTTGCGCTGGTGCTAACGCCGATGAAAATAACGCACCAGTTTTCGAGTCGATACGTTGTCGGGTTGCTGGGAGTCCTTTTTCTCGTTGTCGGAGCGCCTCGTGAATTGCGCGGAGCGTGGGCGGCACGGATGCTCGCTGGCAGCTTGATCGGAGCGGCGATCCTATGGACCTATTTCGCTGACACTACATTGCGTTAGTTCATCGTGCCTCCGTTCCTCCATAACGCTTTTAATCTAATCAGGCGCGTTCTTTTCCTCGCCCGTCCTTACGGGCGAAAGAAGCTGGCATTGGTGTTTTTCCTCTCGCTGGCGCAGGGAATCTTTCAGGTGATCGGCGTGACCTCGATCTTCCCGTTTCTAGCCATTGCCGCTGATCCCGATCGCATCCGTCATTCGCAATTCGGCCTCCGTTTCCTTGCGCTACTGCCACCAATGAGCAATCGGGAGCTGCTCATAACAGCCGGCATCGTCGCCATCATTGGGCTCCTACTTTCGAATGCGGTTAATTTGCTGGCTGAATATGCGCGTACTCGTTACGCCCATAGCTTCGGTCACTGGTTGCGCGTCCGGCTCTTGCGCAAAATGGCGTCTCAGCCCTACGGCTATTTTCTCCAGCGCAACTCCGGCGATCTACTCAAGAAAGTCGTTGGCGACGTGATGAATTATATCGACGGCGTGCTCCTGCCGTTGCTTGACAGCGTTGCTCGTGGCCTAACCGCAGCACTCTTACTGGCCACTCTTTTTCTTGTCCAGCCCGTCATTGCCCTCTCCGCTGCACTGGGGCTCGGCGCCTTTTATCTCATTACTTTTCGTCTCCTTGCGCGGAAACGCCGGGAGGCAAATGAAGGTTTGAAAACGTCTTTTGCCGGCTCATACCGGGAAGCGCAGCAGATGCTCGGCGGGATTAAACCGATCAAAGTGCATCGTGCGGAAGAACATTTTCTCAGCCGGTTCGCTGGATACTCCGCGATCGTCGCGCAGATGTTTGCTCGCGTCCCGATTATCGCTAATAGCGCTCGTTATCTTGTTGAACCGCTCGCATTCGGCGGCCTCGTCCTTGCGGTCGTGGTGCTGGCGGCCCGGGGACGCGATTTCTCCGATATCCTTCCGAACCTTGGCGTCATGGCGGTGGCCGGTTACCGGTTGCTTCCAACTCTGCAGCTCCTTTATGGGCAGGTGACACAGTTTACTTCCATGCGGTATTCCCTGGACGAGGTTTTCGAGGAATTTGCTGCTGCGGAACGAGAAGAAAAATCAGGCAACGTCGAAATTTCACTCAGAAAAACGCGCCCGATTGAGTGGCAAGACGCAATAATACTGGACGCTGTTTCTTTCATTTACCCGGGAACCGACCGGCCAGTGCTGGATCGCTTCTCGGTCACTATTCAAAAGAACACATCCATCGGCTTCATTGGCCCCACCGGTTCCGGCAAGTCAACTTTGATCGACCTCCTGCTTGGATTGCACCGGCCGACCAGCGGACGGGTGCTTATTGACGGCCAGCCGCTTACTCCCGAACTGATCCCGTCGTGGCGGGCTACGATCGGTTATGTCCCGCAGGAAATTTTTCTTATCGACGACACGATCGCTCGCAATATCGCGCTTGGGGTGCCTGACAACGAGATCGACGATGCGCGCCTGCATGAAGTCTGCGCCATCGCTCAGATCCTCAACTTTATCGAAACAGAACTGCGGGATGGATTTCAGACTACTGCGGGGGAACGGGCTGTCCGTCTGTCCGGGGGGCAACGCCAGCGCCTTGGCCTGGCGCGCGCTCTTTACCACCGGCCTTCCCTCCTTCTCCTGGACGAAGCGACCAGCGCGCTGGATACCGCTACCGAAGCGAAGCTGATCGAAGCGTTGCACAGTCTCACCGGCAAACTCACTATTATCATGGCGACTCACCGCCTCAGCTCCGTCGGTAGCTACGATGAGCTGATTGACCTAGAGAACAAAACCGCCGCGATTTTGATGTGACGATTCGCAAGCTTGCGTTCAGCATAAAGGCGACTGGGCGCTATTCGGGCCAATGTTTTGATACTCGTGCGGAATTCATTCAACGTTGAGCAAATTCCATGACTACAGTTTTAACGATATGCTCAGCAAACTACCTGGCTCATGCTCGATCCCTAGGTGATTCGGTCCGCGAGCACAATCCTGACTTTCATTTCGTGATCGGATTAGTGGATCGGATGCCCGAAGGATTAGACGCCGGATATTTGGAGCCTTTCGAAGTAATCCCAGTGGAACATCTCAATCTGCGGCAGTTGGGCCAGATGGTGAGGAAGTATAACATCGTCGAATTGAGCACGGCGGTGAAGCCGTTCTATATGGACTTTCTGTACGAAAGAGATCAAAAGGTAGATGTCGTTATCTATTTAGATCCCGACATTCTAGTCTGTGGATCATTTGCCAGTTTACTATATAAGTTAAAAACTTATAGCATTGTGGTTACACCACATAGCTGCACCTACGACGACACCGCCGTGAATATCCATTACGAGAAAATAATGCTTTGGGCCGGCGTCTATAACCTCGGTTTTCTCGCTACGTCACGTTCGGACGAAACAGCGGCGTTCCTCAAATGGTGGCAAATCAGATTGCAAGATCACTGCTTTTATCGGCCCGGGGTGGCCGGATCATTTCTCGATCAACTCTGGATGGGGCTGGTACCACTCTACTTCCGCAGAGTGTATGTCGAGACTGATCCCGGTTACAACATGTGCTATTGGAATCACTTCGAGCGGCGTCTCAGTTTGCGCAACGGGAAGTATCTCGTCAATGATCACCATGATCTGATTTTCTTCCATTTTAGCGGATACAAGCCAGAAATGCCCGATCTCAGTGTCAGTCGAGCAACCGAACCCATATCTTCATTTATTGAGCGCCCGGACCTACGTCCGATTTATGACGATTACCGCAGGCGGTTGCTTGCTAGGAACTATGCCTTGGTCGCCTCGATTCCATGGCACTTTGCGCCTCCCACCGAGTCAGCAAAAAAGGACTATGCCAAGAAGCTTGTCAAGGGTGCTCTGAAATGCCTGGTTAGCTGGCTGCCTTGCGGTGCCAAAACACGGCTCAAGCGTTTAGCTCAATTTGTGGTTCAAAACAGTTAATGCCATTGTTAACCCAACGGGATAACTAAGAAGAACGATGAAGATTGGTATTATCTCCACCGTCGGCGGCTACTCTTGGGCTGGTAGCGAAGAAATGTGGAAATTATTCGCTTCGGAAGCATTGCGAGCCGGGCACTCTGTGGCAGTTTGTGTCCAAACGTCTATCGCCCAATCTGAAGAACTCGCTGAGTATAGCCGTCTTGGTGGTGTAACCTTCTCATATCGACCCCTCAGTTGGTTAATGCGCCGCGTAACCTCCCGCGGATGGTATTCGCGCTTCAATAGAATGAGGCGTTGGAAGCGTGATCTGTTGTGTATTTCCGGTGGATCTTACGATTTATATAAGGAAAGTGATCTCATGCTTTTCTTGAAAGCAAACAAATCTCCTCAAGTTTTCATCATCCAAGGCAATGCGGAAGGGTTTATCAGTGGCCAGACGCAGCGAGATTCACTGCGCCGACTTTATTTGGCCGCTTCGCGGATTGTTTGTGTGTCTCGCGGGAATGCGACTCTGCTAGAGAGGCAACTGGCTTCGGCTTTGCCTGCTACTATTCTTCCAAACCCGATACGCTCGCGATTAGAGAGGCCATTGCCTTGGCCAACTGATATGAATAACGGGGTGCGCTTTGCAACTGTGGGAAGGTATGAAGTAGGGAGTAAATGCCAAGATCGCACACTTCAAGCGCTCGCGACTTCCGAGTGGAAAAATCGCAATTGGCGTCTCAGCCTTTTCGGGAGTGGCCCAGATCAGGCTTATCTACAAGATTTAATCCGCTATTATGGACTCGAGGATCGTGTGGTGCTCCAAGGTTTGGAACGTGATTTCAAAAAGATCTGGGCCAACCATCACCTACACATCTTAAACTCGCGCGCTGAAGGATTGGCGTTGGCTTTAATAGAGTCAATGTTTTGCGGTCGTCCTGCGGTTGTTACCCGAACTGGTGGAAACCATGAATTATTGCGCGATGAATTAGACGGCTTTGTAAGTCCCGGCGACGATCCCGAAATTATACGGGAAACGCTAGAGCGCGCTTGGGCAAATCGTGGGAGATGGCACTCTATGGGAGAAGGAGCTTTCAAACGGGTCGCCGAATGGGTTCCCGCAGATCTGGGTGCCCGTTTGCTGACGACAATTACAGACGCTGCAAGTGTTAGGTCTTGAGTTCAGCGCCTTTCCGCAAGATGCCGGCAACATTCGCGTTTCACAGCTTGCAGCTCAAGCCTGTCGAAGGTTTATAGCCAACGGGTGATTTTTCAGCAAACTGTCTATGAAAACCGTCGTCCTCGCCTTTGCCAGCAACGAGCGCTATTTCCCAGGACTCTTTTGTGCGGTGGCGAGCGCGTTGCGATATATGGCAATGGGAAGGGCGGTCGATTTACGGGTGCTCGACGGGGGCATCTCCCAAACGTCCAAGAGTATTCTTTCACGACTGGTTGAGAGATTCGGCAAATCAGTCCGATTGGAGTTTGTGCCGGTAAGTGACTCGATCTTTCGTGGTGCTACGCTGGGACCAGGCAGGTCACACCTTGCTTATTGCCGGATTCTACTGCCACGTGTGCTCGACGTGCCCCGCTCGATTTACCTTGACTGCGACGTGTTGGTATTCCGGGATCTGTCCGAGCTTTTTGATCTTGAATTGTCGTCTGGCAAAATTCTCGCGGCTGTCGGTGATTCCGAGACGCTGTCACTTGGCGACGACTCCCAAATCGTGACGGATGGAATGAAACTTCCTTCTCAAGGCGCTTACTTCAACTCCGGCGTAATGCTAATGAATCTCGATGAACTCAGGAGAGAGAACTTCATAGAGCGCTCCCTCGAATTTTTAAACGCTTGGAGCGGACACTATCGATTTTGGGACCAGTCAGCCATCAATTTTCTCCTCCACAGGCAGATTCATGTGCTGCCGGACGATTGGAATCGTCCAGCGTGGAAGTTCGACGAGCAGTTGGAAAACAAGCTGGATTGCGTTTTGCACTACACGAATTCAGCGCCGTGGCTTGGGGAGACGCCCGGTCCAGCCCAAGTTTTATTCGAACGATTCGCGACAGAAGCAGGTCTGAGTGTGAATCGGGACGCGCCCGCCTTCAAAAGATCGCGGCGGCAACGGTTATGGCAAAATGGGCTGGCACCCTTGCGCACCCTCGCCTTTCCAGCGGCATCCTTGGTCTACAGAATTGTTGGAAGAAAGGACAAGGCGGCTGCTTATCGGAAAGCAGCGCGTTATTGGTTCGACTACATTCGCAATGCGCCAAGCCGACGGCGAGTCCATCGCCAGCGGAGCCAGCAAATTGACAGTATGAAATTCAACCTTGCCGCTCCGTGACCACCCCATGAGGGTTTTGCACTTCAACACCCACGCATCAGGCGGCAGCTATGAGTACGCGACAGTTCTCTGCGATGCCCTAGCAAAGGAAGGAATCGAGAGCCGACTGCTTTGCAAAGCCTTGCCGCCGACCAGAGGCTCCAGACTTCTCTTCGATCGGTTGATTCGTCGTTCCTTTGTTTCCTTGTCCCGCGAACCCTGGCACGGAACCCGGCGCCTTTTGCTGCCGCCTGACTCTAAGGAACTAGAAGGGATAGATGTAATACATCTGCATACTGTCGCCGACTGGTTCAATGTTCCTCGTTGGCTGGAGGCGCTGCCAAAGAGGATAGGAGTGGTGATCACCCTGCATGATCTGTGGCATATCTCTGGTGGATGCTTTCTATACAACGGATTGAATAACTATCTCAACGGCTGCCGTTCGTGTCCGATTCTCCGATGGCCCGCGAGCGAATTCCTGGCAAGGGATGAGTATTCGCGAAAGCTGCAAGCGTATCGGGATTGTGGCGCCCAAATGGTCGCAAGCAGCCGTTGGTTGGCGGGCATCGCCGAGCAGAGCCCAATTGCCAAGGCCTGCGGCGGGGTGCGGGTGATTCCTCCGGGAATTGACACGGCGGTCTTTAGACCGCAACACAAGAGACAATGCCGGGAAGAGCTGGCGTTACCCCGAGAGGCTTTCGTGATCGCCACCGGTTGCACGTCGTTAACGGATACAAACAAGAACGTGCCTTGGTTGCTGGAGCAGCTTTCATGGTTGCCGGACCTTAAAAACGTCAGGATCCTGGTGTTTGGCGAAGGCAGTGTGCCGGTCCCAGATGGACTGGATGTTCAATTTACGGGCGGACTCGTGGATCGTCGCAATTTGGCAAGAGTTTTCGCCGCGGCGGACGTTGTCGTCACCGCATCACTAATGGAAACTTACGGCTTAACGCTGATTGAAGCGATGGGTTGCGGGACGCCAGTCGTTGCGTTTCGGATCGGCGGAATTCCCGAAGCGGCACCGGACAAGCAAGTCGGACTTCTCTGCGAACCGCTCAATGGGCCAGACTTACTGGCTGTCGTTGGGGAACTAAGAAGCTCGCCGGAACTTCGCCAGGGCCTTGGAAGTGCGGCTAGCGAATTGGCGTTCACTCGCAACGCCAAAACTCAGTTCGCCGCGGCATTCGCGCAAATTTATCGAGACTGTCTCAAAGCGGCAAAGGCCGACCTGGATAATCAGCTTGTAAGACCGGTCTAGTCGATGGACGTGGAGAAAACCTTAGGGCTGATCGACACGACTATCTTTAAATTGCAGAATCAGAAACAAAGCAATGCCTGCGTTTTTTGTCCTTTTACCCGTCCGCGACGAAGCCGATGTCATCGGTCAGTGTCTTGACCACGCGTTAAGATGGGCAGATGAGATTTATGTTTTCGATACGGGCAGTGTCGAAAACACGTGGGAAATCGTGCAAGAGTTCGCTTCACGCGACAAGCGCGTTGTGCCGATGCGGAAAGAACCGGTGTTCTTTTCAGAGGCGCGTCTGCGGGGATACATGTTTCATGTCGCGCGACAAGAGATGCGCGAGGGCGATTGGTTTTTGCGCGTTGACGCCGATGAGTTTCATCACATCACACCACCCCAGTTCGTGAAGAACTGCATGCGCAAACACGAGGCGGTCGCGTATCATCAATACTACGACTTCCGTCTGCTCCAGTCGGAGCTGGATCAATGGAATCGCGGCGAGGAAACTTTAAAAGATCGGCAGCGTCCGATTGAAGACCGGCGCCGGCATTACACGGTGAGTCATTACAGCGAACCGCGCCTCTGCCGTTACCGCAGCACAATGCAATGGCCGGCAACGGTTTCGTTTCCGTTTAATGCGGGGTACGTTGCGCGTGAGAGATTGCCGATCCGGCATTATCCACATCGCGACCCGGTGCAATTGCAGCGCCGTTGCCAGGTGCGCGTGATCATGATGAGCGACCCGGAAAGGTCTCCGCCGGAACTGCAACACTGGGCTGAGCGCCAGTGGAAAAAGCTCATCGTGCCCGACGATCTTCCTGGATTGAAGTTTTGGCAGCCAGGCACGCAGTTGCCGCTTGTGCATCAGACGAACCATCTCAAACCGCCGCACATTCGTGCCGTGCAACGCTTCATACATGCATTTTGTCTGCCGATGTTGGATCGACAACGTCCAAAATTTCCTGCGAATAGTAAACCGCAGCCGATTCCCAAAGAGATCGTCGAAAAACTCCAACAGGAGCTTTCGGAATCATGAGCGCATGTCGCAGAATGGGCGTACTCCCCCGATTGAACCGCTATTGTTTTTTGAGGAGTCCATGGGATTACAAGCTTTCGTTTTTTGGCGGAAAATACGCCATGATCTAAGTAGACGTTGCCAAATTCTTCGGACATGCCAAAACTCTGTTTACTCGGACATGCTTAGGGTCGCGGAATTGGCAGGGGAAAGGAATCGATTTTGTGTGGGGGAGATCTATGATTCCAATTATTGGCCGATCAGCGAAATGACCTGTTTTCCAGAAGCCGCCAGGGGAAAGTTTTTGCCTTCGCATTACGATTATTGGGTGGGCAGCTTTTCGAAGCTCAATACGAAAGCCTAGCTTCGTGCTCGTAAGCATCATGATCACTAGCCGGAACCGTCTGGACGACCTCCAGCGAACCAGTCAGGCATTAAAAAATCTCCGTCCCGCTCCCGACCAGATATTGATCACTGCCGACGGTTACACCGACGACACTATTGAGTTCGTTAACTCAGCATTGCCGAACGCAAAGCTAATTGTGAATGAATCAGCGAGAGGTTCCGTTGCTTCCCGTGATCGGATGATGCATGAGGCGAGCGGAGATCTGGTGCTGGCTTTGGATGACGACAGTTATCCGGAGCAGTTCGATTGTATTGCCCGATTTGTCCCAATCTTTAAAGACCATCCGCAACTTGCGGTCCTGCATTTTCCTCAGCGAACAGACGAATATCCCGAAACGCTGACGCAAACAGATTTCGGCCCGGAACATTTGACAGGTTCGTTTGCCAATTCCGGAGCGGTCCTGCGCCGATCGGCTTATCTTCAACTGCCGGGCTTTGAATCCCGTTTTTTTCACATGTATGAAGAGCCGGACTACGCGCTTCAGTGTGTGGCGGCGGGTTACGACGTGCTTTTTTCTCCCATCGTCACCATCCGTCACCACTACTCCGGCCAAGTTCGGAACGAAATACGGAACCACCATCGTCATGCTCGGAACGAATTCTGGAGCGTGTTTCTGCGGTGCCCGTTTCCTTACGCGCCAGGCGTGGCGCTTTACCGCGCGTTGTCGCAATTTTGGTATGCGTGCCGGAGAGGGTTTGGCTGGATGATTCGAGAGCCGGCCTGGTGGTGGCAAGCCATGGCTGGGGTTCCGTACTGTGTGGCAAGGCGTCATCCAGTTTCATGGGCGGCTTACAGACGCTGGCTTCGCTTACCCTGAGAATTACTAATGTGGCTCTGTTCTCAACTCGGCGCGAGAGAGCACTATGCAATTCCACGGGCGCTATTTCGGCAGGGCTCACTCGACCACTTGTTAACGGATGCCTGGGTGCCGCCAGGCAGCCCGCTCGCTGCATTTGGCTTGAGTGATCGGTTTCATCCCGATCTGGGCGAAGCTCCCGTGCGGGCCTGGACCAGTCGTTTGCTCGCCTTCGAGCTGGCCGCTCGCTTGAAGCGGCTTTCAGGTTGGCCTTTAATCGTCGCTCGCAACCACTGGTTCGAGCGAAAGGTCGTCGCTTGCCTTTCGGAGTCTCGGTTGTCGGGCCTCGGCTCTCGCCCGGTCGTCTTTGCGTACAGTTACGCAGCGCGGGACATTTTCTGCTTCGCCAAACTACGTGGCTGGAAGACAGTTCTCGGTCAAATTGATCCAGGACCTTTTGAAGAAGAGATCGTAGCCGCCGAAGCCGAAATAGAAGCTTCGTTCGCTCCCAATTGGAGACGTGCTCCGACGGATTACTGGAAGTCCTGGCGAGAAGAATGTGAGGCTGCAGACCGGATCATCGTGAATTCGCAGTGGTCTTTTGATGGGCTGGCGGGGACGGGAATTCCAAAAGAGAAGTTATCGGTTGTTCCGTTGGCGCTTGAGATTGACGTGGCATCCGTTTCGCCAAAAGCATATCCCAAACGATTTACTGCTGGACGCCCGCTTCGTGTCCTTTTTTTAGGCCAGATCAGTCTAAGAAAAGGAATCGCTCGACTCTTAAACGTCGCACGATCACTTCAGTCTCAACCCGTAGAGTTCCTGATGGTCGGTCCTATTCAGATCACCATTCCTGAAGACTTGTGTTCGAACCGAAAAATCCGATGGGTGGGACCGGTCGCACAAAACAGCGTTCGAAACTATTATGAACAATCGGATGTGTTTATTTTGCCAACGTTGTCGGATGGTTTTGGGTTGACCCAACTTGAAGCGCTCGCCCATCGCCTTCCGGTGATCGCATCCCGGCGATGCGGCCAGGTTGTTACTGACGGGGTCAACGGATTGCTCCTGGACGAACCGACGACGGCCGCAATCGAAGAAGCGCTCCTATCCTGTTTACGCAATCCAGATCAGCTCGCGCAATTCTCAGAGAATGCTACGGTAGGCGAGCGTTTCAGCTTATCATGTTTGGGGACTAGGTTATGTACGCTTCCATGCTAAAAGCGATTTCAAAAGTAAGATTCGCAATGTGATGCATGTGCCGCAGCCCTCATCCTCGGCTTCTCCCAAATGGAGAAGGAGCTGCCTCTCCCATGGGGTGAAGGTAATCCGACCTTTGCGACCATTTTTAAGTCATTCATTCATCTGCCATGGTAATTTAGTGGTTTAGATTCCATGAGTTTCTTTGCCCTTCTCGTAGCGCTAAGCCTGTGCCAGATCGCGTGGATTGTGCTTGCGGTGTTCTGGATTGCGAGAAGACACGACGAAATCCCGCTGTTGATCAGCGCTGTTCTTTTCTACGTCTTTACGTTCCGATTTTGGGCTCTGCTCGAGGGATGGGCTTCCCCGGTGAACCTTACTAATTTCGGCTTCGACCAACTGAATCCTAGAAGTGGTTTGGAGGTGCAAGCCATCGCGACTCTCGGTCAAACCGTGTTGCTTTCTATCTATATGTTGGCGCAAAAACGCCGGATTGATGTCCCACATCCGCTCGCCTCACCACAATTGCTGGATTGGCTGAAACCGCGCGTTGTCGCGCTGGGCGTGATCTGCATTTTCATCTCACTATGGACGCGGCGATCGGTTGCGATGCAGACCGCGTCCGGGAAGTCGATGGGGTTCGAAGTCAGTAGCTATTTGAGTCTCTTCTCGTTGAGCTTGGTGGGCGTCGCCATTCTTATAGCCGCGCTTTGGAAAAGCCGAGCCTTCCGCTCGGGAGGCGAAACATTTGGAGCCGCGCTTCTGTTTGCCGGAATTTTTTATCTCACATTCCAACCCGGGATGCGTTTCCAGTTTCTCGGCTGGTGCATTGCCGTCACAATCATCTTGGCCTCGGGCCAACCTTTCCTGCGTCGAACTCAGGTGCTGGTCATCGGACTCGTCGGTGCTGTTGCCTTATTCGCAGTGGCGGGCGCATTACGCAATGTTGAAGATTCGACAGGGGAACTTGAACAAAGCGCCTGGGAAAGATTTGCCTTTGCCGAGGATGCCAACATGCTCGACGGCTTTGCGCTTCTCCGGCAGGTCTATCCCGAGATCCTGAATTACAGTCATGGCGGCGAACATGTCGAAATCTTCGAGCGTCCCATCCCACGCGCCTGGTGGCCCGACAAGCCAGTCGGCGGGTATATGAACAAGCTTGGTATTATCACCGCAGACAGTGGTTTTATGCTTGGAATTTCCCCCAGTCTCTTCGGTTCGTTTTACCAGGAAGGTGGATTGGTTGGAGTTGTGATTTTGTCAATCATCTACGGATTCGGTT
>QHOW01000214.1 GCA_003219435.1 Verrucomicrobiota bacterium
TTCCTGTCGGCCTCGGCGCGCGTACGCTCGGCTTCCGCCGCGGCACGGACGGCGTCACGCCCAAGCAAGAGCCGCATAGGCGGTTCATCGAGACGCGCGATGTTCAGGACGGCCGCCGCCGCCTTCTTCGGGGCGCCGGGCTGCGCGCCATCGTACTCGCGCTGAAACCGCGCGACGGCTCCGACCGTCGAGGCATAGGCGGGATTGTCCGCGAGAATGGTTTGAGAGGATCCCGCGAAGTCCGTGCGGAAGCCCCCGGGCTCGATGATCGTGACTTTGATCCCGAGCGGCCCCACCTCTTTGGCGAGCACCTCCGAGAAGCCCTCGACACCCCACTTGGCCGCCGCGTCCGCGCCGCGACCGATCGGGCCGACGCGTCCTCCCACGGACGAGAACTGGAGGATCCGGCCCGCTCCTTGACGTCGCATCACCGGGATGGCCGCCTTGGTCAGGTTCACGACGCCAAAGAGATTGGTCTCAAGCTGGGCGCGGAAGTCCTGAATGGTCGTGTCCTCGATCGCGGCAAGGTTCCCATAGCCGGCGTTGTTGACCAAGACATCGAGGCGGCCGAAGACGTCAACGGCCAACTGGACGGCCGCAATCGCCGCACGCTCATCGGTTACATCCAGCGCGACGGCGCGCACGTTGTCGCCGTAACGCTCAACCAGATCGGAGAGCTGCTGTGGATTGCGGGCGGTGGCGATCAGCTTGTCGCCAGCTGCGAGGACGCCCTCAGCGATCGCCCGACCCAGCCCCCGAGCGCTTCCCGTGATCAACCATACTTGTGCCATGGCATCCCCCTAATTACGAAACGAATATTTTAGTTTATAGTCACTGCGCAGTGGCCCTCATTCGCAAATTGAAACATAAGATAGAGTTGGACTCTTCAACCAAGAAAAGTCGCATTTATTACCTCTGAAATATTAAGCTCCGGGCGCGTTACAGAGCGTTGCTGTTTACTGAGCACAATACTGCGGGATATATTTCCACAGTCAGGTTTTCCTACTGTTAATTTTCAGTGTGGTGTGTTTTCACGCTCGAGGGGGGACTCCATTTCCACAGTCCATTTCACTTACCATGAATTTTAGCGTTGGTGTGTTTTTGTGCGTAAAGAGAGGGGACTCCATTTTAATCGAGCCGCAGTAATAAGAGAATGCCCCGCTCCCACGACTTTGTGCTATAACTAGATAATGACGCGGTTCAAATTTGATTGACCCCACTACATTATGGGGTATATACAAGGGTCTTGATTTGTCGTGGGTATTATCGTTGGAACGATAGTATGCACTAAACCCTTAAAGCTAGACCAGAGCGGAGTCCGGTTTTGTTGAGCTGCGGAATGAAAGGGCTTTAGCTGCCAAAAGAAGGAGAGTTTTCTGCTCTAAAACTATACCCGATTACAACAAGAGTATTAGCAGCGCTGAGTTTATCCATAAATCTCCGGCTCAGCCACAAGTATACGTCGGATTGTTTGTCTTTTTGAAGCGCAGGATAGATCATCATCTCTGAGATGTTTTCGTCAGTCCAATACTTCACTTGACGGATTGGCAGGCTTTTTACTGGGATTCTGATTATTTTTCCAAATTCGCTTTTTAGCAAATAGACGGATCCATGAAGCTTGTAAATCCTAATTTTCGCTGCTTTAAATGCATCTGGATGCCTATCAGGATCGAATCCATCAGAATACGAAATGCCATGCTTGTCGCAGAAGATTTCAACTGTTCCGTCATAGTTTAGAGTGAATATGTCCAAGGTGCCATCAACTTCTTGGGTTCAAGTAAAAGGCAATTTTGTGGCATGTCAAAGGAAAAAGGAGGCCGCTCGTAAGGTGCCAGTCTGTGACAACCAACCAAGTCTCCCTTGCCTTACTGCTTATCTTTTATAGCTTTTCTGTTCAGATATTTCCTATGGTAAACTCAGTTGAAATCCGTTGTACAAAGGATGGACCTAACCTTGTCGTCGTTGACGGAAATGTCTTTGCAGCAATGTGTAGATGCGGCGCTTCAACAAACAAGCCACAATGTGATGGAACGCATAGAAAAATTAACTTCAAGGCTGAAGAAAAGAGAATTAAAGTCGTCTAAGGGTCAACAGGTGGACAAACCTTGTCATACAGTATATCGACCTTGCTGACCCGCAATCTTCACGATGTCTTTGGTGAAAACGATCCCGCGCGCCGGCGGGCGGCTATCGACGAGATCTTTATCGAAGATTGCGTGTTCTACGAGCCCGGGGGTGTCCACCGTGGCCGCGACGATATCGATCGCGTCGCAGGCGCGATCAAAGCTACTCACCCTGATTTTCGATACCAACCAATTGCCGCGCCCGAGGAATTGGGCAATGGTGGACGGGTCCAATGGGTATCGGGCCGCCCTGGTGAGGCTCCATCTTACGCCGGGACTGATTTCATCATTGCCCGGGACGGCCGGATTGCCGCCGTTTATCTCTTTTTCGATAAGCTAGCAGATGTAGAGGCGCACTTGGACATCTAGTTTGCACAAATTGAAAACCTAACGAAATGGGAAAAATCAGAAGTACGGAGAGAATGGATTGAAAAAGGAAAAGCTGTGATCGAAGGCGAGTCTGCAGTGCAGAGGCAAACCGGACTAGAGTTCGCCCTAATGGTTGTGGTAATAATGGTTCTACTTATGACTTATTTGATAATGCCAGCTGTTACTAGGTTACTGAGACCATGGTTGTCAAAGAAAACCTTACTTTGAGACTTACTGTGATAGAATGTAGGAATAGGATCATCCCTAGCTGAAGCCATTTTCTCTGTCCTAACAGCTCATAGTCCGTCTTTGAACTTGATGCTCGCATGGCTTCCATTGCAAAATGGCATGTTGGCTGAAGCTCCGCAGCGACAAAGAGTGACTCGGTTGCGCATCTCATATGGCTTGCCGTCATGCGATTCGATCCTGACCCCTCCACGGACCCAGAGTGGACCGCTACAGCCAAGCGCAGGATCTTCAACAATTCCAATCGAAGGTGGAAGCTTGTGTTCAATTTCTTTCCCCGTCTTTTTATCGTGCACCACCAGCCTGCCTGCAGGGCATTGATTTGCCTCCCGGATGACCAAATCACGCGCTTCGGGATTGTCGGTTTGCTCGATTAGACTCCAAATTTTGCCAGCCGGATCGCAAAAGCGCGCAAACGCACAGAGTTCTTCAGCATCACTCAAAACCAGCGTCGGTCCGTCATATTCCTGGGCCTGTCGGGCATAGGGTGTCCGAGTTGCAGTCTCTCGTCCATCGAATCCAATCTTCTCATGAGTGCCATCACAGAACGGCTTATTCTTTGACCGTCCGCATCGGCATAGCGCATAATCCAATCCTGTGGCAAATGTTTTTGCTTCGACCCAGTCCCAAGAAAAACCCTCTTTGTTGGGCGTGATGACCTGAATTGATAGTGGAATATCTCCGCCGACCAGATATGGCCCATTCTTGCTGACCACGATCTTGGTTTCTGGAGTTTGGTCCGAGATTGCTCCTTCCTTCTTCATGTTCACTACCTATATTACTGAAGCAACGGATGTTTATAGACATATGTTTCGGGCATCGACGCAAGAAATAATACAGAGCCAACAACTAATCGGTTATTCTGGAAAGAAAACCTATGGCTCCACCTACTCGCCGGAAATGTGTAAACCTATTTTCGTTTGGATTTGGACACATCCTCTCCAACCAATGTGGTATAATTCTCTTGAGAAATTCCTATCTGAAATACCAGGCGTTAGTGAGAAAACCTCTGCTAAATACATTCAACAATATAACGAAGACGAGGTATTTGGTGTATATGAGCAATACGAGGTTGTTGATGGCAAGTGCACCTGTACAGATAAATGTGAAGTTGATTACGTGGATGGCAAAACCTATCATTTGAAAAGAGCAGATAACAAGAGATACTATTCCACAGAGTTTAAGTTATGGCAAGATAGTCTGAAAAATCAAAAATCAGTCTATCTCTTATTTTCGATAAGTGCTCTAGTCCAATGTCTTGTATTTTCTTCAGCAAAGCATTTCAGTAACGCCATTGCAATTGTTCGTCATGAAACTTAAAGTAGGGAGCCAAGTCTGGTTGTTGTATTTCAGCCGTTCTTTAGATTGATAGGTCATTGGTTGTATTACTTCATCAGGTCTTTAAGAATCCTGTTGTCTTTATCAGAGATCAATAGTTGATAAAATCCCCCTTCAACCCTTAGATTGCTATAAAACTCCGGGGTACAAGCGCCATTATCGTAGCATGGTGCTGAAAGCCCTAACCTATGATCACCAATCAAACTCTTTGCTTC
>QHOW01000215.1 GCA_003219435.1 Verrucomicrobiota bacterium
GCCGCGCACACAATTCCGACGATCCGTGTGGCCGACATGACCATGCCATGCAACGCAGCAAAACTTTTCGCGGCCCGCCCCGGCGCGCTGCTCCAATAGATGAAGCCGAGCAACGTCATCAGAAAAAGCGACTCCGAGTAGCCGGCAATCAGGAAAAACGCCGCCGGATGCGCGACAATTAACAACGCGCCGCAGGCTTGGAGTAGCGGCGAAATGCGCCAACGCCTGCAAAGGAGAAAGAAATAACTCCAGAAACCCCAGCCGGCGAGTTGGGCGACGATCAGGAGGGCGTTGCCGGTGTCGATGTGGAATGCGCGGCGGAGCAAGCCTGCAATCGCAGGATAGGCGGGGAAAAATGCAACGTTAGACACCTCCATCATCTTTTGATCTATGGGCGGAACAATCGTCTGGTAGCCACGATCGACGATGTTCATGAACCAATAGCTATCGTGCTGGTTAAGCGTTGAATAACGATAGGAAGCGGGCCCTTCCGGAGCCAGTAGGCCCACCGCCACGGTCAGTTGCAGCGCCGTCAGGACTAATCCCGCGAGCAAAGGCCCGACAAGCGACCAGGAACGAATCATGAGCTCATGGTAGGGCGCGACCGCCGGGCGCGCCGCACAAGCAACCGAGGAGATAGACAAGCTCTCGAGATTACAAGAACTTGTCGGGCTCTGAATGAAGGCAATCTCGGATGGCATTGTTTCCGGGTCGTGTAAGTCGCTTTGGGTGGCAGCTTTGACGACATCGCGCTCTGGTTTATTCGCCGAAACCTTCGTGTGTCCCATCCCCCCGTTTTGCGAAATGTTTTAGTCGCGGGTGGGCTTCATCTTTTCCGCTGCGGCGTAATGACTGCTTCCAGTTTGTAATGCATGCTTGGAGGTATTTGCGCTGGTGAGGGAGCGTTGTTGTTCCGCAACTCAACGGTGTTGTTCGAGCCCTCATTTAGCAACATCACTTTTCGCCCTCACATTCACGGTGACTTCTTTCACGATCAGCGCGACTAAGTTCCGAAAGCTTCCGAAATATGCGCGCGGCGTCAGTGATTATCGGCGACCTTTCATTCTTCGCCCGGGAAGCGTCGCATTGGCGCATGAATCTCGCTACAGGGGCTCTAAATCGGGCCGATTTGTCACATGCCGGTCGATGCAAGCTCGACGTTACTTTGGATTACGTCCTCGTAAAGAAAGGTTTATACCGACATTGCCAGGTTGGCTCGGCGGTTGCTGAAAATATTCCAGGTCGGACTTTCGCCACGGCGAATCCGTCCGTCGGTGGTCTCGACCAGGAAAGGATTTTTATTCTATGGCTAAAGTTTTAGGTATCGACTTGGGGACCACTAACTCCTGCATGGCCTTAATGGAGAGTGGCGACCCGGTAGTTTTGGAAAATAGCGAAGGCGCACGCACGACGCCTTCGATCGTCGCGTTCACGAAAACTGGTGAGCGGCTGGTCGGCCAGGCTGCGAAACGTCAGGCGGTAACCAATCCGCAAAACACGGTTTTCTCGATCAAGCGTTTCATGGGCCGCAAGTTCGATGAGGTCCACGAAGAAGAGCATCGCGTTCCGTATAAGGTCGTGAAGGCTTCGAATGGCGACGCGCACGTTCAGGTCGAAGTCAACGGGCAGCGCAAGACTTTTTCGCCGCCAGAGATCTCGGCAATGATTTTGTCGAAGTTGAAGGCTGATGCGGAAGCGAAGCTGGGCGAAAAAATCACGCAAGCGGTTATTACCGTGCCGGCGTATTTCAACGACTCGCAGCGTAACGCCACCAAGGACGCGGGCAAAATCGCGGGCTTGGAAGTTTTGCGCATCATCAACGAGCCGACTGCCGCGTCGCTCGCTTACGGATTGGACAAGAAAAAGGACGAAAAGATCGCCGTTTATGATTTGGGCGGCGGCACATTCGATATTTCCGTGCTCGAGATCGGCGACGGCGTTTTCGAAGTGAAGGCGACTAATGGCGATACGCACCTCGGCGGTGACGACTGGGACGCGAAGGTGATGGATTGGATCATCAGCGAATTTAAAAAAGAAACCGGCATTGATCTGACCAAGCAGCCGGATGCGGTCCAGCGGATCAAGGAAGAAGCCGAGAAAGCGAAGATCGCGCTGTCCAGCTCGCAGGAATACGAGATCAATCTGCCGTTCATCACGGCTGATGCGAGTGGGCCGAAACATATCCAGAAGAAATTGACGCGCTCGAAGCTTGAGCAGCTCACGGACGATCTGTTTCAGCGGACGGTTGCGCCGGTAAAAGCGTGCTTGAAAGATGCGCAGCTTTCCGAGCGCGACGTGAACGAGCTGGTGCTCGTCGGCGGTATGACACGTATGCCGAAGGTGATCGAAACGGCGCGCAATTTGATTGGCAAGGAGCCTCACAAAGGAGTGAATCCGGATGAGGTCGTCGCGGTCGGTGCGGCGATTCAGGGCGGCGTACTCAAGGGCGAAGTCAAAGACGTTCTCCTTCTCGACGTGACGCCGTTGACGCTCGCAATTGAAACCGCGGGCGGCGTGGCCACGCCAATGATTCCGCGCAACACCACCATCCCGACCCGTAAGTCGCAGATATTTTCCACTTATAGCGATAATCAGCCGGGTGTGGAAATCAAAGTCTTGCAAGGCGAGCGTCCGCTCTCACGGGACAACAAAAACCTCGGCACGTTTCATCTCGATGGAATCCCGCCGGCACCGCGTGGCGTTCCGCAAATCGAAGTCACGTTCGACATAGATGCCAACGGCATCCTACACGTCTCGGCGAAAGATCTCGGCACGAGCAGAGAGCAGAAGATTTCCATTACAGGCAGCTCTGGACTTTCGAAAGAGGAAGTCGAGAAGATGCAGCGCGAAGCCGAAACGAATGCCGAGGAGGACAAAAAGGCCAAGGAAGCGATCGAGATCAAGAACAACGCCGACATGCTCGCGTATCAGTGCGAGAAGCAGTTGAAAGAACTCGGAGACAAGATTTCCGGCGACAAAAAGAAATCAGTTGAAGACGCCATCGCCGCCGTGCGCGACGCGATCAATCGCAACGATACCGACGCGATGAAGCGCACCTACGACGATCTCCAGAACAAGTTCCAGGAAGTCAGCGCCGAGCTTTACAAGCAAGCGTCAGCGCAAGCCGGCCCAGGCCCGCAGCCGGGACCGGGCCCTGAAGCGCAACCGCGCGGCGGCGCTGAAGAAGGCGCCGGCAAACGCGGCGACGGCGATGTTGTCGATGCTGAATTCGAAGTCGTCGACGAAGACAAGAAAAAGTAACCAAAACAACTTGCCGACGATTGTCACAAAATCGACAGTCGCCGGCTCAACCCAAAAAAGCAGAAGGAGTGAAATAAAAACATATGGCAGCAGTCAATGTAAGACCGCTCGGAGATCGGGTGCTGGTGCAGCCGATTGAAGAGCAGGAAGTGAAAAAAGGCGGGATCATTATTCCCGATACCGCAAAGGAAAAACCGCAGGAGGGCAAAGTCGTCGCTCTTGGCACCGGTAAAATCGACGACAACGGCAAGAGAGTCGATTTCACCGTGAAGAAAGGTGACAAGGTGCTGATCTCAAAATACGGCGGCACCGAAATCAAGATCGACAACGAAACCTACCTGATCATGCGCGAGGACGACATCCTCGGCATCATCGGATAATTCTCAACTAACAACTAAGGATTAAACTATGGCAGCTAAACAAATACAATTCGATGAAAATGCGCGGCACGCGTTGCTGCGCGGCGTCGAGAAACTGGCGAGGGCCGTTAAGGCCACGCTCGGACCGAGCGGTCGCAACGTGATTCTCGACAAGAAATTCGGCAGCCCAACGATCACCAAGGACGGTGTGACGGTCGCGAAAGAAATCGAGCTGGAAGATCCGTATGAAAATATGGGTGCCCAGCTTGTGCGCGAAGTCGCGTCGAAAACTTCGGACATCGCGGGCGACGGCACGACCACGGCGACAGTGTTGGCGGAGTCCATCTATAAAGAAGGACTGCGCAACGTCACCGCGGGCGCGAACCCGACCTCATTGCAGCGCGGCATCATGAAAGCCGTCGAAGCAATCGTCGAGGAGCTGAAGAAAATCTCCAAGAAAGTCGGTGACCGCACCGAGATCGCGCAGGTCGCGACCGTTTCGGCCAACTGGGACAAGACGATCGGCGAAATCATCGCCGACGCCATGGAC
>QHOW01000015.1 GCA_003219435.1 Verrucomicrobiota bacterium
GAGCTGCTGAGCAAGAATTCCCGACACGGACTCGCGCCGAATACGCGGAAATTCCTGACCGGGATTATCGAGCGCGAAGGCCGCCACCGAATTTGGCCGGTGTAGCGCAAGCCTCCGATCCGCCAATCGGACGGGCTCGTGTCGCCGCGGCGACCGAGCTCGCGAAATTAAGGGCTACAAGCGGGACGCATGTGTTACAACAAACCTATGGCAAAACGCGCCCTTGTGACCGGCGGCGCGGGCCTGATCGGCTCGCATGTCACTGATTTGCTGTTGCGTGAAGGCTGGAAAGTGCGCGTGCTCGATAATCTAGAGCCGAATACCCACAGGCGAGGCAAACCGGCATGGATCAATCCGGGCGCGGAATTTATCGAAGGCGACTTACGCAATCACGACACCATTACCGCCGCGCTGGACAAGATCGACATGATTTTTCACCAGGCTGCATACGGCGGTTACATGCCGGAGATCGCCAAATTTGTGCACGTGAATTCACTCGGCACAGCACAAATGCTCGAGGTCATTCGCGAAAAAAAACTACCGATAAAAAAATTCGTCCTCGCGAGCTCGCAGGCCGTTTACAGCGAAGGCGCCGGCGAATGTCCGGAGCACGGATTGGTTTTCCCGCCTGTGCGTCCGGTGGAACAACTACGCAAGGGTGATTGGCAAGTGCATTGTCCGATCTGCGGCGCGATTACCAAAAGCGTTCCAACACCGGAAAACGCGCCAGTCGGCGGCGAAACCGTTTACGGCCTCACCAAAGTCGATCAAGAACGGCTCGTCCTGCTCTGGGGAAAACAGGTCGGCATTCCGGCCGTGGCGCTGCGTTACTCCTGCACCTACGGGCCGCGTCAATCAATCTTTAATCCATACACGGGTGTGATCGCAATCTTCTGCACGCGCTTGCTGAATAATTTGCCGCCTGTGCTTTATGAAGATGGCGAGCAAACACGCGACTTTTCATTCGTGGAAGATATCGCGCGCGCGAATCTGCTGGCGGCCGAAACCGACAAGCTCGACGGATTGCCGGTGAATGTCGGCAGCGGCCGTGGCGTGTCGATTCGCGAGATCGCGGAAACAATTTCTAACGCGCTCGAAGTCGACATCGCACCGGAAATAAACGGCGAATTTCGCCCGGGCGAGATGCGCCACCTTGCCAGCGACACGACTCGCATTCGCTCTGTCGGTTACAAGCCGGAGGTCGATCTTACCGACGGAATCTCGCGCTACATCGAGTGGATCCGCTCGCAGTCGGATATTCGCGATTATTTCAGCGAAGCGGCGGAGATTTTGCGGAACAAAGGCATCGTTCATCGAGTAGCGAGATGAACATCGCTCCGAGCATCCCCGATTTTGACGCGCCCGTCGTGGAGCACGCGCGCAAGGATTTCCCGTTGCTCGAGGCCGATATGACCGTGGGCGACGCACTGGAGCGCATCCGGCGCGAAGGCGTAGGCGAGCGTGTCATTTACTTTTATGCGGTCGATGAAGAGGATCGACTTGTTGGCGTGGTGCCGACGCGTCGCCTGCTGACCGCCCCGCTGCAGGCGCCGTTGCGCGAGATCATGGTGCGGCGCGTCGTCGCTATCCCGGCCAACGCAACCATCCTCGAAGCTTGCGAATTCTTTGTGCTCTACAAGTTTCTCGCCTTCCCGGTTGTGGATGAGCAACGCCACGTCGTGGGCGTGATCGACGCGAATCTGTTTGCCGAGGAAATGTTGCAGGCGGGTGAGAGCGAATCCCGACACGTCGGGAATCGCGCTGCGCTGGTGGGCCCGGAATTTTTCGAGGCGCTCGGTTTTCGCATCGAACAAATCCGCGGCGCATCACCGTGGCGCAGTTTCCGGTTTCGTTTTCCGTGGCTGCTTGTCACGGTGACAGGCGGCACGCTCTCGGCGATTTTGGCCGGCTATTTTGAAGCAACGCTTGCGCACAGTCTGGTGATCACGTTTTTCCTGACGATGGTGCTCGGGCTGAACGAAAGCGTCAGTATGCAATCGATGAGCGTGACGATCCATGCGTTACGTTCCGTTTCCGTCACCTGGCAGTGGCTGGCGACAGCGTTCCGTCGTGAAGTGACGACCGCGTTCTTGCTCGGCGTGGCATGCGGTTCGGTCGTTGGCGCGGTTGTTTGGATCTGGCGGAACGATCTGCCTGGCGCGTTTGTCATCGGCGGCAGCATCGCCCTTTCGCTGGTCACGGCGTGTGCGTTTGGCCTGGGGGTGCCGTCGGTTCTCCATCGGTGGAAGCTCGATCCCAAAGTTGCCGCCGGACCCGTCACACTGGCGCTGGCCGATTTTTTTGCGCTGGTGATTTATTTTACCAGCGCGTCGCTGGTTTTGCGATGAGCGCCGTCTTCGTGATCATTCCGGCCCTCAATGAGGAGGAACCAATTGCCGACGTGGTTCGCGAAGTGGCGGCGACTAAAATTCCCGCTGAGATCATCGTGGTCGACAATGGCAGCAGTGATCGAACGGCGGAACGCGCGCGCGAAGCTGGCGCTCGAGTCGTAACGGAGCCGGTACCCGGATATGGTCGCGCGTGCATGGCCGGAATGCGCGCGCTTTCGCCGGAATACGAAATCGTTGTGTTTCTCGATGGCGATGGCAGCGATTGCCCTCAGTTCATGAATCAGCTTATCGATCCCATCGTGGCCGGCACACACGATTTCGTGATCGGTTCGCGCACACTCGGGCAACGCGAACCCGGGAGCATGAATTTTCAGCAAATTTTAGCCGGGCGAATCGCAGGTCTGGTTCTGCGGCTGCTCTATGGCGTTCGTTATACCGACATGTGCCCGTTTCGTGCAATTCGGCGCGATGCGCTCGAAAAGCTCGGTATGCGCGAGCCAACCTACGGTTGGAATCTGGAAATGCAGATGAAAGCCGCGCGCTCTGGGCTGCGAATCCTCGAAATTCCGGTAAACCATCGTCAACGCGCCGGTGGGGAATCGAAAGTCTCCGGCACATTGCGCGGGACATTTATCGCGGGCACCCGCATCATAGCCACGCTTATCCGCATTGCGCTCGAGGGGAAAAGACAAACTTGTGTAGGTGGATCGGCCGCTCCGTCGGGCGATGCTAGATAATGCGGCTTCGCCGCCAAATTTGACATCGAGCAGGGGGCTGCTCGATCCACCTAATTTGATTTCTTTGCGCCAGCTGACTTGTAAGATCCACAGTTATTCATGAGCCGAGCGAGAGCACTTTTTGCGGGATTGCTGGCGGGGGTGGTGGCGGCAATCGCCATGACCGCCATGATGTTGTTGCTCGCGTGTTTCGGTGTAGCGACACCGCTGGTAATCATTGGCGATCGACTTTCGGTTTTCATTCCGCCGGGACCATTTCTTTCGCTCATGGGAAAGGTCGGCGGCTACAATCATCTCAAGCAGCTCGGCGTTGGATCGACGATCGCGGGCCAGCTTGTTGTTGGCGCGATTGGCGGAGCGATTTTTGGATTTTGCATGCGGCGCAACCCCGGAAAGCCCGCAACCCTCTCGACGATCGCCCTCTTTGTCGTGCTGCCGCTCATCGCAGTCGTGATCGCACTTTGGCCGGTGCATGGAACGAGCTACGTCGGATTACCCATTGCTCCTGCGCGCCTGGTTACGCTCGTAGGCTTCGCGCTCTGCGTTTTTGTTTTCGAGCGAACGCTCGTTTTAGGTTTTCAATTTCTCACGCGACCAACAATCCAGAGAGAAGACCGAGAATTCAGTCCGGCAATCGGGCGACGCGCGTTTCTGCTGAGCGCAATTGGGGTCGCGGCAGCTGGTGGTGGAGTCGCATTGGCGCGCAAACTTTATCGCGCGGCAACGTTTAGTTACGACGGCACGCAATACAAAGGGCGCGTCGTCCAACCGATTACCCCAAACGATTTGTTTTATTGCGTGACCAAAAATGTGGTTGACCCGCGAGTGGATGTTCGTCTTTGGCACCTGGAAGTGAACGGCCTGGTGCACAATCAGGCGACGTGGCGATTTCAAGACCTAACGGGATTCTCCGCGGTCGAACATGAAACCACTCTAATGTGCATCAGCAACGGTTTGGATGCGGGCCTCATCAGCAACGCGCTCTGGAAAGGTTTCCCCCTGCGCGATCTCCTCAAACAAGCGGGCCCCCTTTCTGCTGCCGCGCGCGTGCGTCTCCACGGCGTAGACAATTACACTGACACCATCCCGCTGGAGAAAGCGATGGAGCCCACGACGCTGCTCGCCTACGAAATGAACGGCGTGCCGCTGCCGGATCGCCATGGTTATCCGTTGCGCGTCATTGTTCCGGGCTACTTCGGCGAAAAACATGTGAAATGGCTGACCCGGATTGAAGTGACGGATGCGAACGCGAAAGGATTTTACGAAACGCAAGGCTGGGGCCCTGACTTCATGACGCCGACGCGGTCGCGCATCGATGTCCCAGATCACGAGTCATGGTTTTCACTCAATCAATTGAGCGGCGCGATAGAAGTAAAAGGCATGGCCTACGGTGGGGACCGCGGCATCTCGCGCGTGGAAGTGAGTTTCGATGACGGCAGGATTTGGCGCGACGCCGAAATTTATTATGCCGGTGGCGATCTTGCATGGTCGCTCTGGAAAACAGACTGGATGCCCGAGCAACCGGGCAACTACACGCTTGTCGCGCGCGCTACCGACGGCAAAGGCACCGTGCAGAAATGGGAACCGGATCGCAGCCCATTCTCCGGCGTGACCGGTTTTCATAAAATCGTTGTTCACGTTGCGGCGTGATCGATCGGCCTATTTCTGGCAACGTGGACACCACGCAGTCGTCCGTCCGCCGATGATGGTGTGACGTAAAAGCGTGCGATGGAGCGGGCACACGCCTTCGCGTCTCCACTTCTGGTGAATCAGCCAATTCTTCGGCGGATCAGTGAAGTTTCTGCCGAGCGTTTCAAGCGATCTTCTCACGACAAATTTTGTTGCACGGAAAATCGCCGCGCGTTCGTGTCGGGTTAACTTTCCTGTTCGTTTTGGTGGCCGAACCTTTGCCCGCCACAAAATTTCATCAGCCATCCAGTTGCCGATTCCGGAAAAACCGTTCTGTAAGAGTACAACGGATTTGATCGGGGCTTTGCGGTGTCGATCTAAGAATCGATCGACAAATCGTTGATCGAACTCCGCGGAAATGATCTCCGGCACACCCGTGTCCCACCAATCCGGTCCTTCGCGGCCGTGATGAAACCGGACGCGGCCGAATTGTCGCGAATCAGTGAAGACAAGCGCGCGTTCGGATTGATAAAGCACCAGGTGGTCATGTTTGTTCGGGTGAAAATTCCCGGATTCGACGCGAATCTTCCCGGTCATGCCGAGGTGAATCCCGAGCCAGTTATGGCTCGAGAATTTGAAGAGCATCCGTTTGCCGCGTGCCTCCGAGCTCAGAAATTTTTCATCGACCAATCTTCGATGAAGTTCGCGTGGATCTGTTCCCCGAAAAACCCTGTTTCTCCCATCTAACCGAACATCGACAATCTTTTTGCCGAGGCCGACGTTCCATTGCTTGCGATACCATTCGACCTCAGCCAATTCGGGCATGCTGCCGGAACATAGCGCTCCAGCGCTGTGCGGCCAGCAGTCATCCTGACTGCTGTTCTCGCCCGGGGCAACTAAGCGGGTTGAAAACTCAGTTGGCCGCACAGGCTGCAAGCCTATGTTCCGGCTTGCGCGATGTGCTAGATTTTATTGATGGAGAAAGTGATCATTGTAGGAAGTGGCTGCGCCGGATTGACGGCGGCGATTTACGCCGCGCGGGCGAACTTAAATCCGCTTGTCCTCGAAGGCCGGCAACCGGGCGGCCAACTTTCCACTACGACTTTAGTGGAGAATTACCCTGGATTTCCCGACGGGATCGACGGCCCGCAGTTGATCATGAATATGCACAAACAAGCTGAGAAGTTTGGCACTCGTTTCTCTTATGCCGAAGTGACGGATTTCGAGCCGCGCAACAGCCATGTTCGGATCAAAGCCGATGATGAGTGGCTGGAAACACAGGCGCTCATTATCGCCAGCGGCGCGTCAGCACGATATTTGGGACTCGAGAACGAAGAGAAACTGATTGGTCATGGCCTGACTTCCTGCTCGACGTGCGACGGTGCATTTTACAAGAACGTCCCGGTTTGCGTGATTGGTGGCGGCGATTCAGCAGCGGAGGAATCGCTTTTTCTCACCCGATTCGCCTCCAAAGTTTATTTGATTCATCGACGCGACAAGATGCGCGCGTCCAGGATCATGCAAGACCGCGTGTTTGCGAACAAGAAGATCGAGCCGATCTGGAATACAGTCGTGACGAAATACATTTCCGATGCAAAAGGCGAGATGCGGGCGGTGCGACTGCGCAACGTGAAAACCAATGAGGAGCGCGAATTGGAAGTCGCATGCGTATTTGTCGCCATTGGTCACGATCCAAACACACAACCGTTTACTGGCAAGCTCCAAGCTGATGCGGACGGTTATCTGATCGCGAAAAATCTTGCCGAGAGTAAGCACCCTGGAGTGTTCATCGCCGGTGACGTGGCAGATCGGGTTTACAAACAAGCGGTTACCGCGGCCGGCACAGGCTGCGCAGCGGCCATGGATGCGGAAAAATACTTAAGCGATCTGGAATCGCATACCTGATTCCAGGATCGCGGGTTTGCCGGTTCTGTAGTCGCTTCGCTGTGCGAAGCGCGGCGCTGGTGTGTTTAATGTCCGCGTATTGCGTCGTCCACAGGGCGACGGCTACAGTGCAGCTTTGAAGATTTGCGACTTGACCCAGTTTTACTCGCCGCTGAGCGGGGGCGTCAAGCGTTATGTGCACGAGAAGATCGTGTACATCGACAAGCACTCGACTGGCGATGAGCACGTTCTCATCATTCCGGGACCGAAAACGGAAGTGACTACGAATGCGAGGTCGCGCATTTATTCGATCCACTCACCTTTGCTCTCGCGCACATCGCGTTACCGAGCGCTGCTAAACCTGCGCGCAATCGAGGAGATCCTGGAACGTGAACGGCCTGACATCATTGAATCGAGCGACCCGTACCAAGTCGGATGGAAAGCAATCGCGATCGGCTCTTCGCTCAAAATTCCGGTCGTTGGTTTTTACCACTCGCATTTCCCGGAAGCGTATCTGCGCGGCAGCACAAAATTTTTGGGCAGACGCGGGACGCATCAGGCCATGAAGTTGACGCGCGCATACGTGCGCAAGCTTTACAATCGCTTTCAAGTCACGCTTGTGCCGTCCGAAAAGCTGGCCGGCGTTCTCTTTGAATGGGGCGTGCGCAACGTGCGCACCGTGCGGCTCGGCGTGAACACCAACATCTTTAAGCCGACGCCGGATGACGCAAAAGCGACACGCGCCTCGTTGGGGATTGCCCTCCAGCAAAAGCTGCTTCTCTACGTAGGCCGTCTGGCAAGGGAAAAGAACACGCAAACACTCTTTCGAGCCTTCGAGTTCTTGCAGGGCCGCTCACGCGAGTTCCATCTGTTGATCATCGGCGATGGCCCGCAACGCAAGGAACTTCGACAGTTGCAGTCCCGCACTTGCGGGAAAGACGTCTCCTGGATTCAGTATTGTACGGACTCCGCTGATCTCGCACGTTATTATCGAGCGGCTGATCTCTTCGTTCATCCGGGTGTTCAGGAAACGTTTGGGCTTGTGGCGCTGGAAAGTCAGGCGTGCGGTACGCCGGTAGTGGGAATTTGCGGCAGCTGCATGGACCAAATTATTTGCCATGACCAGGAATCCTGGGCGCGTGCAAACAGCGCCGAGGCATTGGCCGACGCGATTGAAGGAGCGAGCACAAAAAAATTGCCGGCTCTGGGCGAGGCGGCCGCGCGCGTGACGCAGAATTTGTATAGCTGGCCGCGCGTGCTCAAAGAACTGTTTTGCATTTATCGCGAGACCTGCGCAAACTACCGCCGTTCTTAATGGAGAGCGACGATCATAAGCCGTTCATTATTCGCAGCTACCGCCCGTCAGATCGCGAAGCGGTCAGAAAGTTGTGCTGCGATACAGGATTTCTCGGCGACCCGATCGATCCGGTTTACGAGGATCGAGAATTGTTCGCCGATTTTCTTACGACCTATTATACGGATCACGAACCCGAGTCGTGTTTTCTCCTGGAAGTAGATGGCGAGATTCGCGGTTATCTCCTCGGCTCGCGCAAACCGTTGCGCAATCAAATCTACGCGCTTTATCAAAACGTTTGGCTCTTTTTCCGCGCGCTCATTCGCTACTTTCGCTATCAGGAACGCTCGCGTCGTTTTATCCGCTGGACGCTGGTGCATGGGTGGCATGAAGTGCCCGCGCGTCCGCGCCGGGTCCCGCATTTTCATATCAACCTGCTGCCGGATGCCCGGAAAGTATCCACAACCCGCGCCCTTATGAGCGCATACTTGAGTTATCTGTATCGCTCGGGCGAGAAACGTGTTTACGGGCAGATCGTGACCTTCGAGAGCCGGCGCGGGGAGAAAATGTTCGAACGCTACGGGTTCAAGGTACTGAATCGGGCGGAGATCACCAAGTACAAGGCATTTTATCCCGAGTCGGTCTATCTCAGCACCGTGATCAAGAATCTGGAGACGGCCGAACCGCTCACAGCGTACTCGCGAACCCGCACCTGAGAGCCGCACGAATTGGCAGGCGGATCTCCTGCGACGCGCTCCGAGAATTGAAATTGCGTCCACGAAACATTGACCGCCCTTAGCAGCCGGCCTTGCTCGAATGAAGACGGCAATGCTAAACAGTCGCGAAATCGAACGCAAGTTCTTACTTAAGCGGCTGCCTGAAAATCTCAAACGGGCACGGCGTTATATCATCGCACAAGGTTATCTGGCGACAGAGCCCGCGGGCAGGCAGGTTCGCATCCGCAAAAAAGACAAAACCGCGTCGCTAACTTTCAAAGTGGGCCGGGGCAGGTCACGGGAAGAGCGCGAGGTCAAACTCAGTCCCAAGCAGTTCGCGGCGCTCTGGCCGGCGACTGCCGGGAGGAGGTTGCGCAAGCTGCGCTACGAAATTCCATGGCGAGATCTACTGATCGAGATTGATATTTATCGCGGCAAACATGCCGGTCTGGTGGTGGCGGAGGTGGAATTCCCCGACCGTACAACGTGCCGAAAATTCAAGCCACCTTCCTGGTTTGGGCGGGAGGTGACGGCCGAAAAGCGTTACAGCAACGTGAGACTGGCCAACGAGTAAGGAGACGATATGAGCTTCCGTTTGAAATTGCGCGAACCGTTGCCGAATGGGCTGAAGAGAGTTTTTCGCGAACAAATCGAGTCTGCTCTTCGATTGTGCCGGCACCCGGCAAAGCAACGCGGCGTTACCGTGCACGAAGTTCGCAAACATCTTAAAAAACTGCGCGCGGCAATGCGCCTTGCCTCAGACGAAGTCGGAAAAAATCGGCATACGCGCGAGGACTGCTGCGTGCGCGAGATCGGACGGCTCGTCTCCGATCTGCGCGATGGGCAGGTACGACTGCAAACGTTGATTCAATTACGTGACGAAACGGCAAAAGGCTCCGGCGAAAACCAGTTTGCGCGCATCGAAGGACTGTTGTCGCTGGAGCGGGAAAGTTTTTCCGCCGCGTTTGCTGGCTGGCAGAAACAAGCAATTCCAATGCTGGAACGCGCGGAAGAGCGCCTTTCGAAATGGCTGCTAGACGGCATCACCTGGAAGCAAATTTGCAGCGCGGTCGGGAAGATATACAAACGGGGCCAGCGCGGACTTGCGAAAACGATCAAGAAACCGGTCCCGGAAAATTTTCATGCCTGGCGCAAGCGGGTGAAAGACCTCTGGTATCAGTTGCGCATCTTACAGCCGCTTAACCGCGTGGTTTTGGAAAAGATTGCCGCCGACGCGGAGGTTTTAGGCGAAATGCTTGGTCGGGAACACGATTTCGATTTTCTTCTGGAGCGCCTGGAGAAGGAAAGCGGCGATGACGCGTTGCACGGTGAACTGATGCAACTTCACAAGGTCATCCGGAAACGAGGCAAACGGTTGCGTCGCAATGCGCTCGAACTTGGCCGCCGCTTTTACGCCGAGCCATCCAAAGCGTTCGCGAAGCGCATCTCGATCTTCATCAGCAAGCGCACATGATGACAAAGGCGCTGGCGGGACGAAAAGATTGTCGTTCTGTTCCTCTTCATGGCATGATCGATCACCCACCATGAAACAAAAGGTCTTGTTCATCTGTATTCACAACAGCGCCCGCAGCCAAATGGCGGAAGCGTTTCTAAACGAGATTTGCGGCGACTATTTTGAGGCGCACAGCGCCGGTCTCGACCCGGGGAGTCTCAATCCGCTGGCAGTCGAAGCGATGCGCGAGATCGGGACTGATATTTCGCACAATCAAACTCAATCCGTGTTCGATGTTTTCAAATCCGGCAAGTTATTCGCCTACGTGATTACGGTTTGCGACGAGAGCAGTGCCCAGCGTTGTCCCATCTTTCCTGGCGTGACCAAGCGATTGCACTGGAGTTTTCCAGATCCAGCCGGGTTCACTGGCACACGTGAGGAGCGCCTCGCCGGCACACGCAAAATCCGCGATCAGATCCGCGCGCGCATTGAAATGTGGTGCGACGGAATATGCGCGGTGGAAGTCGGCGCGCCGATTTAGTTTCCGCAGCGGAAAGACCGGTATCAGCGCCCGATGGTTGCTGCGCTGTAGCCGCTAAGGTCCGACACTCCCAAGATGCCCGCCGGCCAAGTCAGGCTCGTCGCAGGACGAGTCCGTCCGACTGGCGGACTGGAAGCCTGACTTCCGATTGAAGCTGGCGCGGATTACAACTTCGCGTAAACGCCGAGCAGAGGACGGCGCGACGGCGTTTTCGACCGGAAATCGCTGACGAAACCGTCCCTGGTGCGGATCTCGACATGACCGGCGGCACGGTTGGCGCCGTAGACAAGCACCGCACCGACCGGGGCGGCGAACGGATCTTTCACTGATAATTTTTTGAATCCGTAATTAGTGACGAGATCCTGGGCGGCCTCTTTCGCGTATGCGCTTTTCGGGCGGGAATCGATAACACCGGAAGCGAGCAACGCTTCTTTTACGTAATGCCAGCACATCGAACGCGAATGCGCATGGGCGCGTTCCTGGGCGATGGTCGCCGCTTGCATGAGCTTGCGGTCGATGTGGCGATCAATCTTGGCAAGCGGGTAAACGATCTGCTTGGGATAATACTGCGTGATAACGGGAACTGATTCCTTCTTTCCCTGCGGAGTCCTATAGGTGTAACGGTCAACCGGCTGAGCCGTCTCGCTTCCGTATGGTCTTTCGATTGCTCGGACGGGCTCTGCTGTAAGCAGTCGCCCAGGCTCGGTCGCAATCGCTCGCACCGGCTTTTTTACGACCGCTCGCATCGCCTCCTTTGCAATCGCTGGCATTGGCTGTTTTGCGATCGCGGGTGCCGCTTCCTTCTTTTTCTCGTGAACTGGACCGGTAAAAGCCAGCGTTGAAGGGGCCAATCCCTGTGCGTGCGCGGCTGCGCTGGAGATGGCCAGAACTGAGATAATTGCGAATGGCAAGTAGAGTGGTCGCCGCACGGAGGCGAGATATGCCGGGAATCGCGACGTTGGGCAAGCTTTTTTTTAGAAATTTTTAAAAGATTTAGCAGGCGCTAGCGGCGCTTCGACGGTTAGCTTTACGGCGGGAGGTGCCGAGACTTTGAGTGCACCCAGGGAAGCCGGTGGAAAAGGGGCGTCTCTCGTCTCCCTACGTCCCCGTCTCCGGCTTGCCAGTCACGTGGCTAGTCCTCAGGAAAATAATCCGGCGGAGATGGTTGCGACGGCACCAAGAACTCGTCGCGCGCTTCCGGGATAAAATCGCGGCGCCGCCGACTCGGAGCGAGTTCGTCCTCACCTTCGGAACCGGGTGTGACGATCACAGTGCGGCCGGATGACGAACGGAAAATCAGTCTTCCATCAGAGGTAATGCCAACAACCCGAGCACGCATCGACCCCATGCGCCGCCGCTGACCGTCAGCTGATTTCTGCGCGACGCCGGTGCGTTTCGACGCTGAAGCAGCGACGCTTTTCTTTTTGCCGGACGAAATTGACTGACTGGCAGTGGCTGGCTCCGATGCAGTGTTCGACTGAGCTGCTGCGGTATCTTGGGCTTGAGCAGAGTTTTCCGGCCCAGTCGCCGGGGCCTTCTGGCTTGCCTCTGGCGGGCTCGCAGGACTTGCAGCCGCAACAAGGCCGGCATCCGAGCTTCTCCCCCGCTCAGGACCCGGCGAAGAAGTTTGGTCTGCAGCTGGCGACGTCACGGTGTCCGTCGCTGGCTGATTGGCCACAACCGGCGCTGTATTGGTCGCCTGCGGTAACGCAAACGGCGAGGCTTCGGGCACACCGATTGGAACGCCGATCATCTCTTTGGCCGTGGTTCGATGCCGGAATGGATTGATATCCACAGGCAACAACAATGCACCTAACACTCCTGCCGCCAATACAATCGCGGCGAATACAAGTGTCGCACGCAGTACTTGCGCGAGCGGCGTTAATGTTGTCCTCGATTTCCGCGGAACTACCGTCGGCTGCGGAATTCCTAGTCTGCGCGCGAAAACCTGCCGGCGCTCAATTTTCAGGAGGCATTCGCGGATCGTTTCCGCGAGCGCGACCGGATCCTTTGGACGGTGATCGGGATCGCGATGCAACAAACTTCCGATTAAGTTCCGCAATGCTTTTGGGAACCCCGAAAGCTCTCGGGCTCGGCGGCGCGTTTCTGGCGGAGGGGCGCCGGCCGTCAGCATAAAGTACATTGTCGCGCCAAGAGAATACACTTCTGATCGGAAATCGGCTGTTTGGTGGTGCCCCGAAACCTTTCGAGGCTCTGGGCTGGCGAACTGCGGCGCTACAGAAATTTCCTCGTACTCACTGCCATTGGGCTTGTCGAGCTCGCCAGCCGACGAGCCCGCATCCCGAGAGTCCATCAATTTGACGGATTCGTCCCGCGTCGAGCTTTTGGGACCGAAGTCGAGCTCAGCCAGGCCGAAGTTCGTTAGCTTCACGAAAGGCCAGCTACCCTCGGGAGTTGAACCGGGGACGATCACTAAGTTAGACGGCTGAATCGCGCATTGCGCAAGTTTGTGAAATCTGGCCGTCGAAAGGACGCTGACTATTTGCTCCGCCACGCGCAATACGGCGTCGGCCGGCATCGGACCGTGCTGCTCGATCCACGACGCGAGCGGCTCACCCGGGAGCGGCTCTGAGATATAAACGAAATGGTCTTCTTCGCGCCCGAAATCCAAAACCTTGGCAATGTTAATGTGTTTGATTCTCGCGGCCGCGCGTGCCTGTTCCTCAAACTGGTTCCGTGCTGCTGGATCAGTGCTTGAGACCGGGATGAGCGTGAGGGCAACTGTTTCGCCGGATCTTTCATCTACGGCCTTGTAAGTAATCGCTGCACCGGCCCGGCCGAGCTCACGCGGCGCCGTGCTGTCATCGACCGAAATCCGGTAATGCCCAAGAAAAGTGGTTTGCTCCATAACCGTATCGCTGCCGCGGTGAGAAATTACAATCAGCCGCTGCGCTATCATTCAACCTCGATTTTGGCGGCGAGTTGCTCCGCGGAAAAGGCGTTGTCTCACGCAGCGTCATCATGCATGTGCCATGTGCTCCGAAAGCGTTCGGGTTTACATGGCTACCCCGCTTGGATTCGAACCAAGAATAACGCCTCCAAAGGGCGCTGTGTTACCGTTACACCACGGGGTATCCCGATTTGCGATTTTAGATCGGCGATTTTCGAGTAAAGCGCAATCCACAAAAGTGCGAAGGCAGCTCGTGCATCGGCTGGAGGGAACTCCAAATGACCGTTCGCAAATCCTCGGGAACAGCTTATATTTGTGATTCGCTCTTATGAAGGAATTGAGTGTAGAAAAACTGCATGTGTCCATCGGCGATCAAGAGATCGTTCGCGGGCTAAGTCTCCGTGTTCCGCGCGGCGAGGTGCACGCGCTCATGGGTCCGAATGGCTCTGGGAAAAGCACCCTGGCCAAGGTCTTGGCTGGCCATCCCGATTACCGAGTTACCTCTGGCAAAGTGTTGATGGATGGCGAAGACCTTCTCGAGCTTGAGCCAGATGAGCGGGCGCGTCGCGGCCTTTTCCTTGCTTTCCAGTATCCAAGCGAAGTCCCGGGCGTGACTATCGCGAATTTTCTGCGCGCGGCCATGCAGTCGCGTCTTCCCGAGGGCGAGGAGCTCGAGGCCACCGATTACTACGCAAAGCTTTACGAAAAAATGGAGTTGCTCGGGATGGATCGTTCGTTCACGTCGCGTGCGGTCAACGAGGGTTTTTCCGGTGGGGAAAAGAAGCGCACCGAAATCCTGCAACTGGCCATGCTCGAGCCCAAATATGCCGTTCTCGATGAGACCGACAGCGGTCTTGACATCGACGCACTCAAGACGGTTGCGCACGGCGTAAACTCGTTGCGCGGACCCGATCTTGGCATATTGTTAATCACGCACTATCAGCGCCTCCTGAACTACATCATTCCCGACTACGTCCATGTGATGGTAGCGGGGCGAATGGTTAGAAGCGGACGGAAAGAGCTCGCTCTCGAGCTTGAAGAAAGAGGTTACGATTGGGCACGAGAGGGAGCCGTTGAGCCAGCGTTTACGAGGTGACACCGACAATGAAAACCGAAACTAAAGCCGTCGATATTAATCGAAACATCGGGGACTTCTCTTATCCGGAAGTTCACGTGCGCGATGCGGGCACCGGACTAAGCGAGCGAACGGTCC
>QHOW01000198.1 GCA_003219435.1 Verrucomicrobiota bacterium
AAACCTACAAGCCCTGGACAGGAAGGCGGCCAACAGGGCGGTGAACAGGGTGATCGCGACAAACAACAGGGCGGCGGCGGCCAAGAGCGCGAGCGCGATCGTGACAAACAACAGGGCGGTGGCGGCCAACAAGGTGGCGGTCAGCAAAGCGGCCAACGATAGGCTTTGCGCGTTCGATTAACGAGCGGCGGGAGGCAACTCCCGCCGTTTTCTTGTTCGTGACGCCGCCGCACGCAGGAAGTGGCAGCCGTGTTCAGAGCGATCCTCTGCCCTGAAGGTGTCTTATGATTCGGCTTTTCCAATGTGTGTGTCGGTTTCCTGAGATCGCGTGTGCAAACGCTGGAATTCTTTTTGGAGTTTCTTCAGCTCTTCGTCGGAAAGTTCTTCAAGATCGACAAGTTTATTACGCGCCCCTTTAAGGGCCCGGATCAATTCGTCTAGCTTCAATTGAATGGCTTTCCCGTCGCGGTTCTGGGTGTTTTGAATCAGAAACACCATCAGGAAGGTGACGATGGTGGTGCCGGTGTTAATAATAAGCTGCCACGTATCGGAAAAATGATACATCGGCCCGGTCGCGCCCCAGACGATGACGACAGTGATTGCGACAATGAATGCCCATGCCGATCCAACCGCCAATGCGATATTCCGCGAAAAAGCGCGGAACAGATCGTTCACCTTGCAGCGGAACGAACGAGGCGTTTGATCCGCGCGCTGTGCAGCTTTTTCGTTCATCTTCTCATAGAGAATCGCAGCGAGTTCTTGCTCTGGCTGCAACGCAAAGCGGTCTGCTGACTCTTTGCGCTCGGGGAATTTTCTCGCAAACACGGATCCCCGCTGATGCCGGCAATCAGTTCGGGCCGCTCTTGCGAATCACATAATGATGCCTGAGACCGCGGAAGAAATTTCAGAAAAGCCTGAAGTTCGCAAAGAGCTTCAGCGCGCTACTGGCGAAAAAGCGCGCCAAAGGGTTAAAGCACGCGGGCGAGATAAATTCTGGTTTGTTGCATACGCGCTTATTCTTGCCGGTTGCGTTGTCCTCTTTTTTCTGTTCGGCGCAAAAGTGGTGCCGCTGCCGCAACCTACGGTTGACATCCTGCGGCGAATTCTGCGCGGGACAGCGCTGATCACAGTGATCCTCGCGATTGCAAAAGCCGCTTCTGTGTATGCGCTCGGTGGCATCGAAGATCCTTCCACTCGTTTCACGCTGCAGCGAGTGATGCACCTAGTTGTTGCCCTTCTAATTGCGCTCATCGTTGTATCGGTAATTTTCGTCAATTGGTATGCCGGCATTGCTGCGCTCGGCATCGGATCAATCATCATCGGGCTGGCGGTACAAACGCCGCTGAAAAGTTTTATCGCCTGGATATACATCCTGGTTCGCCAGCCATATCGCGTCGGCGATCGCATCAAGATCGGCGAGGCGACCGGCGACGTCATCGATGTCGGTTACCTCGATACGACGTTGTGGGAATTCGGCGGGCAATACATCTCCGGCGATCATCCGAGCGGCCGTCTCATCAAATTTCCGAATGAGAAAGTGCTTGATGAGATAGTATGGAATTACTCCTGGCCGCTGTTTCCTTATATCTGGAACGAAATCAGATTTCAGATCGCCTATCAGAGCGATTTGAAATTTGTGGCCGACACGATGCAGCAGATTGTCGAGAAAGAACTCGGCGAAGAAATGATGAAACGAGTCGAAGTTTTTCGGCAACTGCTGGCTCGCACCCCGGTTGATGAGCTTGAAGTTCGTTCGCATCCGCGAGTCATTTTTCGCGTCGATGAAGTAACCTGGATCGACGCGATTGTACGTTATCTCGTGTCACCGCGTGAAGCCGGCTCCATCAAAACACGCTTGATTCCAAAATTGCTCGCCGCTCTCAATGCCGAGCCGGAGCGGGTCATGTTCCCGAAAGGTGACGCCCGCTAGACCGCTTGAAATTTTCGCCGAGGGAAAAAGTCCAATCCATCCGCCCGCGACGCGTCATTTAAAGTTATATGGCAGATCAAAAAGAAACTATCTCAACAATCAATAACCTGATCGAGACCCTTAAAGATGGGCAGAAAGGCTTCAAGGAAGCGGCAGACGCGGTGAACGATCCGCAGCTCAAATCGCTTTTCACCGAGTATTCGCAACAGCGATCCCGCTTTGCGAGCGAGCTCCAGACGGAAGCCAGAAGCGTTGGCGAAGCCGAGCCGGAGACAGGCGGCAGCGCCGCCGGCGCTATGCACCGCGGGTGGATCAACTTAAAATCCGCTATCACAAGCAAAGACGAGGGCGCAATCCTTGCCGAGTGTGAGCGTGGTGAAGACTCGGCTGTGCAAGAGTTCGAAAAGGCGATGCGCAATGATCTTGTGTCGCCTGTACGCGATATCGTTTCGCGTCAGTACAGCGAGATCAAGAGCGCGCATGATCGGATCAAAAATCTACGCGATGCCGCAAAGAAGGCGGCTTGAGGAAATCCTATCTGGGTAGTGTCGGCTGAGGCTGGCGCAGGAGCGACTGCAGGGTGCCGTCGGAAACCTGGAGGATAGATATCCCGCCCGCGGCGGCGGGAATGCGCCCATAAGAGCCGCAAGACTTTTGGTGCTTCACGATCGGATCAAAGGAAAATTCGCATGCGGTCGAAGGGGAAACTCAAACGCTTGGACCGGATCGCATACATTTTTCTTTGGCTTCTGGGGATCTCCATCGCGGTTTTAGTGATCCTTCTACTCCGCGGTTGCGGGTAAATCATCGTAATAAAATAGAAAGGGACTATGAACACATTTTGGGATTTCTTAGAATCGCTCTTGGGTCTCGCGGCCGAACCGAGAAATCTAACGTTTATTCAAATTTCGTTGCGTGGAGTCATCGTCATGGTCGCTGCGCTGGTGATGATCCGGCTTGGAACCAAGCGCTCGCTCGCGGAGAAAACCGCATTCGACGCAGTCCTCCTCATAGTGCTTGCATCCGTCCTGGCGCGCGCGGTCAACGGCAGCGCAGCGTTTTTCCCTACCCTGGGGGGCTCATTCGTTTTGGTGTTAATGCACCGACTTTTCGGATCTATCGGCTGTCGCTGGCATGCTTTCGGCATGCTGATCAAAGGCCAGCCTGACGTCATTGTGGAAAATGGAAATGTGAATTGGAAAGTCCTGCGGCAAAATCACATTTCGAAACACGACCTTGAAGAAGATCTGCGTCTCAACGCGAAAACCGAGGATATTTCCAAAATACGAATCGCGCGCGTAGAACGCAGTGGCGATATCAGCTTTATAAAAGATGGTAACTGATTCTTAAGACAAACGACCAGAACCACTGAAGAGTTACGGTAAATTGACTCGAGCGTAGCGGCGACGCAGCCAGCTTTCGGAGTTGGATGTTGGAAGTTGGCGTTTACTTTTTTTCATGTCGTTGCGCTTTTTTCTCTGCGGCGATGTGATGACCGGACGCGGCATCGATCAGGCGCTGCCGCATCCGGTGGATCCGGTTTTGTACGAACCGTATGTTCACGACGCGCGTGAATATTTCGAGCTTGCGGAGAAAGCCCACGGCGCGTTCCAGCGACCGGTAAGCTTTGATTACATCTGGGGCGATGCGCTCCAAGAACTAGAGCAATCCCAGATCGATTTGAAGATCGTGAACTTGGAAACTGCCATTACGTCGAAGGAAACACCGTGGCCCGATAAAGGAATTCACTACCGCATGCATCCGCTGAACATCGGTTGCCTCTCGGCCGCTCGAATCAGCGCTTGCGCTCTCGCGAACAATCACGTTTTGGACTGGGGATATGACGGGTTATCCGAGACCTTGCGAAGTTTGGATACTGTGGGGATCGGGCACTCGGGCGCAGGAAACAATGCGGAAGAAGCAGCCGCTCCTGCCGCCCTGAATGTAAAGGGCAAACCGCGCGTGCTTCTCTTCTCATTTGGATCAACAACCAGCGGCATTTCACGTGAGTGGAGCGCGACATCTTCTCGCGCGGGAGTGAATCTGCTGAACGATCTTTCGGATGCGACTGCCACGAAAGTTGCGGCGCAGATGCGGCGGCGTCAGCAGTCCGGCGATCTGCTCATTGCCTCGATCCACTGGGGCAGTAATTGGAGTTATGACATCCCATCCAAACAAATCGCGTTTGCTCATCGGTTGATTGAAGAAGGCGTCGCGATTGTGCATGCACATTCCTCGCATCATGTGAAGGCGATAGAGGTGTTCAAGGGTCGCCTGATTCTTTATGGCTGCGGAGATTTTCTCACAGACTACGAAGGGATCAGTGGTTACGAAGAGTTTCGCGCCGATCTGGCGCTGATGTACTTTGTCGAACTCGACTCGCAGACCGGCCAGCTTTTGTCAGCGCGACTGGTTCCGATGCAAATGCGCCGCTTCCGACTGGAGCACACATCAGCCGCGAATGCGCATTGGCTTTGCGATCTCCTAAAGAACCTCGGGGCGCGATTTCGCACTCAAGCGCGCTTGGCCAAGGACAACAGTATGATGCTTGAATGGCGAGAGGAATGACGAAATGCGAATGAGGAAGCCATATGTTCCGCGCCCTCCGGCTTGGCCAGCGTCATTTGCGGGCCAAACTGGATACAAAGAAATCTATTGTAGAAAACGATGTTTTGTTGAAGCGCAAGCCACATCCACAAAAGCGGGAAGCTGACCCGCCTTCGCCCGGCTACGCCGCGGCAGGCAGCTCTCCCTACAGGTAAAACGATTCACATGGCCACCATCGATCACCTGCAAAAAGTTTCGGACACAGTCTGGGAATTACCCGTGACTTACAAAAATGGCATGCGCGTGCCGGCGCGCATCATTGCGACAGAAAATCTGATGCGGGAAATGGACGAAGCCGTTTACCAGCAGATCAGCAACGTCGCCACGTTGCCCGGCATCACCCGCTATGCGCTCTGCATGCCGGACGGCCACAGTGGCTACGGGTTTCCCATTGGCGGCGTCGCAGCGATGAACGTCCAGAACGGCGGCGTGATCTCACCCGGTGGCATCGGATTCGACATCAACTGCGGAATGCGCCTCGTCGTCACCAACCTAACGGTCGACGACGTGCAGCCGCGTCTGAAAGAAATCGTCGATCTTCTTTTCCAACGCGTGCCAGCGGGCGTCGGCAGCCACGGTTTCTTGAAGATCTCGCGCGACGACTTTCGTAACGTGGTCGAACAAGGCGCGCGCTGGTGCGTCGAGCACGGTTACGGCTGGGACGAAGACCTCGAAATCACCGAGGAGAACGGCTGCATCTCCGGCGCAGACGCAGGGAAAATTAGCGACCGCGCGATTGACCGCGGCTACAACCAAGTCGGCACGCTTGGCTCGGGCAATCACTATCTCGAAGTGCAGGTCGCGCGGCCTGAAGATGTGCGCGACAAGGAGCTCGCGGCGAAGTTCGGGATCACGATCCCGAACCAGATCGTCATCATGTTCCACTGCGGCAGCCGCGGTTTCGGACACCAGGTGGCTACCGATTATCTCCAGGTTTTCTTGAAAGTGATGGAGAGTAAATACGGCATCAAAGTCCTCGATCGCGAACTGGCGTGCGCGCCATTTGAGTCGCCGGAAGGGCGTGATTATTTCGCCGCGATGAAGTGCGGGCTGAACATGGCATTCGCGAATCGGCAGGTGATTCTTCACCGCATCCGCGAAGTTTTTTCCGAAATTTTCGGCAGCAGCGCCCAAGACCTCGGAATGCGCATGATCTACGACGTTGCACATAATACGGCAAAGCTCGAGAAGCACACTGTCGATGGAAAAGAGCGCACCCTGCTCGTGCATCGCAAAGGAGCAACGCGCGCGTTTGGGCCCGGCCACGAGGAAGTGGCCCCTCGCTATCGCGACATCGGCCAGCCGGTGATCATCGGTGGCTCGATGGAAACCGGCTCGTATCTGCTCGTCGGCACATCATCGGGTGCGCAAACATTTTTCAGCACCGCGCACGGCAGCGGTCGCACGATGAGCCGCACCAAGGCGCGTAAACTATGGCACGGCAAACAGCTTCAGCGCGACCTGGAAGCACGTGGTATTTACGTCCGCAGCACCTCGTGGGCGGGCCTCGCCGAGGAGGCCGGCGCTGCTTACAAGGACATTGACGAAGTGATCGAAGCGACCGAGCTGGCGGGGATCAGCAAACCGGTGGCGCGGTTCACGCCAATCGGGAATGTGAAAGGATGAGTTGAATGACGAAATCCGAATGACGAATGACGAACGAATGTCGAAAACCAAATGACGAAACAGAGCCAGGCGCTTTCCGGTCCTGGTTATTCGTCATTTATCATTAATTCGTCATTCGTGCTTCGTCATTCCTCAAAATGCAAGTGCGCACACCGATTACGCTAGTCACCGGCCCGCTCGGCAGCGGCAAGACCACGCTACTCCGGCACATCTTGGCAACGCGCCCGGCCAAGATCGCCATCGTGATGAACGAATTCGGCGAGATCGCTATCGACACGAAAGTGATCGAAGGAAAAAATGTGCGGATCGCGGAGCTCGGCGGCGGCTGCGTTTGTTGTTCGCTGCTCGGCGAGTTCGAAGCGGCGGTAAATGAAATCATCACCCGCGTTGCGCCTGAAATCATCATGGTCGAAACCACGGGACTGGCCGAGCCCGAAGCGCTCGCATTCAACATTCAGGAAGCATTGCCTCAATGCCGTCTCGACGGCGTCGTTTCAGTGATCGACGCCGACATGCTCGTTCGCTTCCCCGAGCTTGGCCACACGACGCGACTGCAAATTGAGGGGGCAGACATTTTGCTTTTGAACAAAATCGATCTGATAGAGCACCGACAGATCGAATCGCTCGAATCGAAACTGGGCGAAATTAATCCGACTGCGGCGATTGTTCAGACAGAGCGCTGCCGGATCGACCCTGAGTTGTTATTCGGGATCGGGCGCGAGAGAAAGCTGCCGCCGCCTGAGCATAAACATCAGCCTGAATTCGAATCGTTCACATTCATTTCCGAAAAAAGTTGTTCCCGCGATTGCTTTGC
>QHOW01000199.1 GCA_003219435.1 Verrucomicrobiota bacterium
CTCGACGCGACCTCTGGAGTGCATCGGCCACGCAATGTCGATTGGAAGCGCGCCGGCGCGTTTCTCTATGGCGATTGGGGCACGAGCAAGTGCTACGTGATCGGCCTGGCGTTCGTGGCGGCAGGCTTCTCATCTCTTCCGATCATTCTTGCGGTCTGCGCCGTCACGGGCTTGGTAGGCATCAATTATATCGTTATCTGTCGTCATTTCCCCGATGGCGGCGGGGTATACTCAGCGGCGCGTTCGCAAGGCCGGTTGCTGGCGGTGGTCGGGGCGCTACTTCTGGTTGCGGATCTGACGGTCACGGCTGCGCTCAGTGGTTGGTCTGCATTGAGCTACATCACTTCCGGCGCGGAGCAGATAACCTGGATCAAGTTTCTTCGCGATCATATCGCGCTGACCACGACGGCGGTGCTGTTGTTTCTAGGCGCGATCAACTATTTCGGCCCGAGACATAGCGGCAGCATGGCCATCGCGCTGGCGCTGCCGACAGTGATCGTGGTGTTGGTGTTGATCGGGATCAGCGCGCCGCATTTAACGACGCAGTTTTTGCAGCCCCGGCACGAGAGCGTTGGCGCTTTGTGGGTGCAGTTCGTCGGCGTGATCCTTGCCCTCTCCGGCGCAGAATCAATCGCGAATTTGACGGGGGTAATCAAGCTCGACCCCGGCACGACGCCGGAACACCCAAGCGTCGCGCGTGAATCGCTCAAGGCGATTGCGCCAGTGGCGATCGAAGTCGTCTTCGCAACCGCGCTACTCGGCTGGGCGATGCTCTCTCTGCCGAGCGTGCTGGGCCAAACCCTTCATCTTAGCGGCGCAAGCGAAGTCGCGGCCGCTATCGAGCAACGCAAAGAAGACATGCTGCGTTTCATCGGCGAACAATTCGGCGCCGCTTCTGTTTCGCCCGCGTTTGGAAGCCTGTTCGGCTGGATCGTTGGCATCGTGTTTTTCTTCCTCCTTCTGAGCGCTTCGAACACGGCCATTGTCGCGATGATCGGGCTGCTTTACATGGTCACGCGCGATGGCGAGCTGCCGCGCCAGTTCACGCGGCTGAATCGCCACGGCGTCCCTTGGATTCCACTCCTGATCGCCTTCGGCTTGCCCGTGATTGTCGTCCTGAGCGCCGCCGACTTTACTTCCCTGGCGGGTCTGTATGCGATCGGCGTCGTCGGGGCCATTACCTTGAACGTCGGGTCATGTGCGGTCAACCGAACCGCCGGCTTCACCTGGTACGACCGGGTTCTCTTCGGGATTACGTTTGTCATTCTCGCTGCCGTCGAGTTCACGCTCGCGCATACGAAACCCGATGCACTCTTCTTCGTCACATGCGTCTTAATCGGCGGCCTGGGTTTGCGCGCCTACACCTTAAAGCGGCACGGTCTCACCACGCTTACGGTCACGCGCGAAGTCGCCCGGATGGTTACGCCCGATCTTGTGGCCACGATGCGTCCGCGTTTGGAAGAAGGGCAAAAAATCATGGTGGCGGCGCGCGGTGTCACCCCCGTGCTCACGTTTGCCTTGGAGGAAGCGCAATTGCGCAAAGCCACTCTTTGCGTCCTCTACGTGAAGGAGATCGCAATTTTTTATGGTGGTGGACCGGCCGTGCCGGGACGCCCCAAATGGCAGGATAACCCTGAAGCCAGCGCAATCATGTCGATGATGCTCAAACTTGGCACCGAACGGGGCATTTGCGTAATTCCCGTTTATGCCGTCAGCGAGGACACCGCCTCGACGATTCTGGATCTTTCTGCGACGCTGGGCGTGGACTACCTCATCATCGGCGCGTCGCAACGCAGTGCCATGACCAAGCTGCTCCGCGGCAGCGTGGCGACGAACGTTGCCCAACAACTGCCCGAGTCGATTCGTTTGCTCATTTACGGTTGACGTAGAACGTCAAAGCCGTTGAAGCGTTAAAGCGGCGGAAAATTATCCGCTCGATGTTGGATGTCCAATGTTCGGCGTTCGATGCTAGAATGCCTCGAAGCTAGCCATGAACGAACCGCCGAAGATCCTGATTGCCGATTCCATCTCCCCGCGCGGCATTGACGAGCTTTCGCGCGATGGCGCACTCGAGGTTTTGGTCAAAACCGGCCTGAGTGACCGCGAACTTGTCGATCTGATCCCGCAATTCAGCGCGTTGGTTGTGCGCAGCCAGACGAAAGTGACCGCGGATATCTTGACCGCCGGAACGCAACTTCGCGTGGTCGGTCGCGCCGGCGTGGGCGTGGACAATGTCGATATCGAGACGGCCACACGCCGCGGCATCATCGTATTGAATGCGCCGGGAGGAAACACTGTCTCCACAGCTGAGCATGCATTTTCGCTCTTGCTCTCGGTTGCCCGCAAGATTCCACAAGCCGACGCAAACGTTCGCAGCGAACATTGGGACAAGAAAAACTTCGAAGGCGTTGAACTCTACAATAAGACACTCGGCATTATCGGAATGGGTCGCATCGGCAGCGAATTAAGCCGGCGCGCGATCGCTTTCGGGATGCGCGTTGTTGCTTACGATCCCTATCTTTCCGCGACGCGCGCCCGCAGTTTGCAGGTCGAGCTGGTTGACGATATCGACGATCTGCTTGCGAGCGCCGATTTCATTTCGCTGCACACACCGCTGACCGCGGAAACGCGTCATCTTCTCGATTTCGCTCGACTGCAAAAAACAAAACGCGGCGTCCGCATCATTAACTGCGCTCGCGGCGGCTTGATCGACGAGGAGGCGCTCGCCAAAGCGTTGCAAGATCGGCATGTAGCCGGCGCGGCGCTGGATGTTTTCGAGACCGAACCGCTGCCGATTGATTCGCAGTTGCGCAGCGCGCCGAACCTCATTCTCACTCCGCATCTGGGGGCTTCTACTTCGGAAGCGCAAGAAAGCGTCGGCATCGAGATTGCGCAGTCGATTCGCGCCGCGTTGCTCGAAGGGACGATCCGCAATGCGGTTAATATGCCGAACCTCGACACCAAGACGCTGGCTATCATCGGTCCGCATCTTAGATTCGGCGAAAAGCTCGGGCGTTTTCTCTCGCAAATTGCGCCAAAACGCATCGACGCCTTGAACATCAATTATAGCGGAAAAGTGAACGAAGTGGACACGACCGCGATCACACGCTCAATCCTGAAAGGCTTTTTGCAGATCGCTGGTGGATCGGACATCAATGAAGTAAATGCCCCGGCATTTGCCAAAAGCCTCGGTTTGAAGGTCAGCGAATCGCGTCTGAGCGCGCCCGGGGATTACACCGACATGCTCGAATTGTCCGCTACCGGCGAAGGGAAAACGGTGTCAGTCGGCGGCGCTTTTTTCGGTGCGACACCGCGGATTGTGAGCGTGAACAGTCGCCCGGTCGAAGCGCGGCCCCACGGCGTCGTGCTCGTGCTCGAAAACACCGATCGTCCTGGAATGGTTGGGCGAATCGGGACATTGCTCGGAGATGGCGGGGTGAACATTGCCACGATGTCGCTCAGTCGAAATCAGGCCGGCGGAACGGCGCTGACCGTTCTGAACCTCGACAGCGCGCCTAACACAGTTCTGCTCGAAAAGATTCGCGCGAGCGATGACATTCACTCGGCGCAGGTGATCGAACTCTAAGAAATTCCGCGAAGCGGTGTGGAGGCGGTCGTGCCAGCCGCAAAGCCTTAAACCAATTCCTTGCCGTCAGACAATTAATTCGATAGAACTCCTTTTCATATGGACTTCAGCGCTCATTCTATTCTTTGGATTTTGCTTATTGGTCTTGTAATCGGTGCCATCGCGAAATTGTTGATACCGGGAAAAGATCCCGGCGGCTGCATCGTGACGATTTTGCTCGGCATCGCCGGCGCGCTCGTTGCGAGCTATCTCGGCCAGGCTGTCGGCTGGTACCAGCCCGGGCAACCAGCGGGTTTTATCGGGTCGGTCGTCGGGGCAATCCTGTTGTTGCTGCTATATCGATTGCTTTTTAGGCGCGGCGCGTAGCAGCGTTCGTAAAAGAGTGGGGAGCGCGGGCATTCTGCCCGCTCTGTTCGGCATGTTGCCGGACAGCTTCGGCCCACCGGTCG
>QHOW01000200.1 GCA_003219435.1 Verrucomicrobiota bacterium
ATGCCTTTGAGCACGTTGTAGCCTTGTTTGAAAGGCCCGCCCGAAATTGCGCACGCTCCCATCGAAATCACATACTTGGGATCAGGCATCTGGTTGTAGAGCCGGACGATTTGCGGCGCCATTTTTTTGGTGACCGTGCCGGCGACAATCATGAGATCCGCCTGGCGCGGCGACGGCCGGAAAACTTCGCCGCCAAACCTCGCAATATCGTAGCGCGAGGCGGCAGTTGCGATCATCTCGATCGCGCAGCAGGCCAGCCCAAATTGCAGCGGCCAAATCGAGTTCTTGCGTCCCCAGTTGTAAAGCTCCTGCATCGAAGTCACCCAGACTCCCTGCCGTTGCAATTCATTGCGAAGCTCCTCGTCGATTTCGCTCATCGTTTCCGTTGCAACAGTGTAACCCTTTTGGCGCTTTTAACTACGGCGTTAGCGAGCCCAATTTAAGCAGCCTTTTCCCCATGCCCAGACAAGGCCTTCAATCAGGAGCAACAGGAAAACCAATATCGCGATGAATGCTCCGACGGGCAAACCGGTGAAGGCCACCGCGAATGGCACCAGAAAAATCGCTTCCACGTCGAAGATCAGGAAAATGATGGCGTAAAGATAATACTGCGACCGAAACTGGATCTGTGCGTCGCCAATTGACTCGACTCCGCATTCGTAAATCGCATTTTTTTCCGCGCCCGGCTTTGGCGGCTGGAAAAATCGTCGCCACAGCCAGGCCAGCGCCAGCGGGATCAATGGGAAAACCAACGCGACGCCAACGAAAATGACGATAAAGATATAGGGATCGGGCGTCATTAAGATGCAGCGCCAATCATACATCGGCGGAATCGAAAAAGCGACAAAAGGCGACCCGCTTAAAAAGCCGATGACTTCGCTGAACCACAAACGTTCCGGGCGATTCCGGACGGCACGGGAAATTACTTTTCCGGCTCCGCCGACTTTCGGCCGAACCATTTCCGCTTTTTGGGTTTCGGCTCTTCTGCCGGCGCTGGTGTCGGTTTCTCTTCATCCAAAGGGGGCTCTTCTGGTTGCGGCGCGGGTTCTTTCTGTTTTGCGACCGGCTCGACCGCTTTTCGTTTCGCCTTCTTTTCGTCCGCCGCTTTTTCCTCGATAATTTGGGCTGCATCCACCCACTCAATGAATGCCATGGGAGCGGAATCGCTCTTCCGCTGGCCGAGCTTGACAATGCGCGTGTAACCGCCGTTGCGCTCCGTCGATCTCGGCGCGATGTCGTCGAAGAGTTTTTTGACAGCATCCTTTTGCCGCAAGGTCGCCAAGGCAGTCCGGCGCGCATGGATGGATCCTCTTTTGCCGAGGGTGACCATTTTTTCCGCAAGCGGTCGAACCGCCTTCGCTTTGGCGAGGGTTGTTTTGATGCGTTGGTGTTCAATCAAGGAGCAAACCTGATTTGCCAGCAGCGCTTTGCGGTGTTCAGCCGTGCGGCCAAGCTTGATTGTCTTTTTCTGGTGCCTCATAACGCGCCGAACACGGTTTGACGGATCGAAGAATTACTCTTTGGCAGCGGACTCATTCGGGGTGGCACCATCACCGCTCACCGGCAGGTCCACAAGGCCCGGATCGAATTTCATTCCCAGACCTAAACCAAGTTGTTGCAGTTTGTCCTTGATTTCGTTGAGAGATTTCTTGCCGAAATTACGATACTTCAACATTTCAGCCTCGGTCTTTTGGGCAAGCTGACCGACCGTCGTGATATTCGCGTTGTTCAAGCAATTCGCCGCCCGCACACTGAGCTCGATCTCGTTCACACTCATGTTGAGCAGCTTCTTGAGCTTCAGATTTTCTTCGCTCACGCCAGCCGGCGTCTCGTCGAATTCGATTACCTCCTCGTTGAAATTCACGAATACATCGAGGTGATGCCGCAGAATCGCGGAGGCCTGGAGCAACGCGTCATCCGGCGTCAACCGCCCGTCGGTCCAGATTTCGAGAATGAGCTTGTCGTAATCGGTCCGCTGACCGACACGGGTATTTTCCACCGCGTACTTCACGCGCGTCACCGGTGAAAAGATCGAGTCGATCGGGATCAAACCAATCGGTTGATCGGGGCGCTTGTTTTCCTCGCCAGTAGCAAAACCCCGGCCGACCCGCACTTCCAGCTCGGCATCAAATTTATGCTTCTTGTCGAGAGTGCAGATCACCTGCTTGGGATTGAGCACGTCGTAGCCTTGCACGACCTGAATGTCGCCGGCCGTGACTTCGCCTGCCTTGTTTACAGTGAGCGAAAGTTTGCGCGGTTCATGATCGTCGGCCTTAAATTTCACTTTCTTGAGGTTCAGGACGATATCGGTCACGTCTTCGACCACACCGGGAAGGGTGGCAAACTCGTGTTGCGCGCCGGTAATTTTTACAGCGGTGATGGCGGCGCCTTCCAGCGAAGAAAGCAGGATGCGGCGGAGCGAATTTCCGACAGTGTGTCCGTAGCCGGCTTCAAACGGCTCGGCGGTAAACTTGGCATAAGTGTCTGTGGCCGTGCTCTCGTCTTTGGCGAGGGTCTTCGGCATTTCAAAACGACCGTAACGTATTGGCATAACTAATTTTCGAATGTCGATTTCCGATTGGCGATTGAAGACCGGTTGTGGCCAGACAATCGAAATTTGAAAATCTTAAATCGAAATTCCTTCCAGCACCGGGTTCCCCCTGGCGAGTGCGGTTTCACGTCCAGCGACGGAGACCCAGGGACCGACGGCGTAATTTCAAAAACTCGCTGCGGAGCCTGGAATAAAGGTCAAATCCGCGGTTTTGCAACTGCAAAAAAGCCTGAGGCACCCAACCGAATAGCATATGATATAAGTTGAAAATCGAATCTGGACTGCCTTGTTAGCGCTATGACTACAAAGTCCCTCTCAGAAGAAATATTCAATCTATCTTGTTGTGCCGCAGAGACTGAAGAAGTGCTTAAATACTTAGCTGCGAACAACGTCTCGCCGCTCAAGGCAAGGGAGCTTGCGCAGCGGGGCCTCAGTTGGATTTCTCCGGCCGTGAATCGCCTCGAGGAATTGGCCGAGGAACTAGGACGAATCAACAACAGAGACTAGGCTTTCAACGACTCGAAAGGCACCACCGTCATTCTCAGTCTTCGATGATCTCATCCGGCAATTCATTGCGGTTGTGACGGTCCCGCGGGAAATATTGCGCCAATAAGTCTCCGACCACTGTGATCGCTCCACCGATCCCTTCTGTGAATTTATCCCGACGGAAGCAATGAAGCATTGCATCGACAACGCGCTGCCAGAATTCCTCGCCGCATTTTTCGTGAATCGCTTTGTCGCCGACGACGGCAAACTTATGCGCGCGGGGTGCGACGAAAATGAGCACGGCATTGCGTTCGCTCGTTTTGTGCATGTCGAGCCGCTGAAATTTTTTCTGCGCAGCGGCCAATGGATCAGCCTTCAACTTGCCGCGCTGGATGTAAACGCGGACCTCGCCGGAGGTCTTTGATTCCGCTGCACGAATCGCGCCAACGATTTGATCGTGCTCAAGTTTGCTTAGGAATTTTTTCGTTCGCATTTTGTTACCACCCTGACCCGGCGCCTCCACCACCGAAGCTGCCGCCTCCACCGCTAAAGCCACTGAATCCGCCACCGGATGAACCACCGCCCGCGCCCCCGCCCATCGGAAAATATATCGGACCGCCTCGACGTGATGAATAACCGTAACCGCCAAGTCGCCGCATCACTCTGGAAATAACGATCAGCGCAATGACAAAGATGACAAAGAACAGGAGACTCGAAGCCCTGAAGTTGCCGCCTTGTTCCGCAACCGTTTTCCCCGATCCCTTGTATTCGCCCCGAATCGCTTTGCAGATCAGATCGATCCCTGTTGTGAGACCATTTTCATAATCGCCAACACGAAAATACGGTTTGATGTGGTACTCGGTAATATCAAACGCTGTAATGTCCGGCAGCGCTCCTTCCAGCCCGTAGCCGACCTGGATAAACATTTGCCGGTCGCCTGTGAAGACGAAGAGCACCACGCCATTTCGGCGATCTTTTTGCCCGACGCCCCATGCTTGTGCCACGCGCTGGGTATAATCAGCCACGTCTGAGTCGCTTTGCATTTTCGGAAACACTGCGACTACGACTTGATTGGAGGTGTCGCGCTCGAATTCCGCAAGCTGCTCGTTAAAACGGTGAGCGGCTTCCTTGGAAACAACGCCGGCGTAATCGTTGAAATACCGGTCCGGTTTCGGCGGAATGACTTCCGCGGCGAAAGCGTACGAAGCAAGGGCCAAATAAAGTCCCATAGCAAGGCAACGCAGGATTGCCGGGGAGCGCACAGCTTGCCCGCCTGGGTGCGGGCACCTTCGTCCGCCATAGGACGGATTCGCCGTGGCGAACGTGTACCGTTCGGCGCCTCGCCGAACGGATCGCAGCAGCAAACCCAGTTTTTTAAACGCGCGCTGCAGTTTGGCACGCCAGTCCCAGTTTGCGGCGAGGGCGCCGCAAACAACACGCGAGGCGCGTGTGCTCCCCGGAATCATCTCGCGATATGCCACTACGGCGAGGTGGTCGCCGCGGGCGTCGGGGGCGTCAAAGTGGACGGGAGGCGGTCTCTCCGCGCCCGTCTGGGCGGTGAAAAATGGACGCGGCGGAAAACCAAACATGCCCGCGATCAAATTGGTCGGGAAACTGCGCACTGCAACGTTGTAGTTTTGCACCGCGGTGTTGAAGTTGCCGCGCTCGACCGATATCCGGTTCTCGGTTCCTTCCAGTTGCGCCTGCAAGCTGAGAAAATTCTGGTTCGCACGCAGTTCCGGATACCGCTCGACTACCACAAGCAAACGCGAGAGCGCATTGCTTAATTGTCCCTGGGCGGCCTGGAATTGCTCCAGCTGCGCCGCATCGGTGGGCGCCTTATTTGGGTCGAGTTGGACACGGCCGACACTGGCACGCGCATTGGTCACTTCAACCAGGGTTGATTTTTCGAAATTAGCCGCGCCAGAAACCGTGTTCACCAGATTCGGAATCAAATCTGCCCGCCGCTGATAGACGTTCTGCACCTGCGCCCAACTTTGATCGACGGTTTGCTGCAAACGGACGAGGCGATTGTAACTGCCGCCCAGCGCGAGGGCCGCAATGACGACAATAAAGAGCAAGATGGCGACCACGACGCCACAACCGAGGGCGAATCTGTTCATAAGGTTGTGAATCGTCCAGGAAATGCTCCCCTAAGTCAATCACGGCCAAGCAGCAGCCGCAGAAAATGCGCGTCGGAAAATCTCGCGTTCGATCCTTGGCGCACAATGATTGCCTTCAGCAATGGAATGACGAAGAGGCGCTGATATCCTGAGCCAAGTGCCACCACCATGTCGGCAGGCGCATCCTTACAGATACAAACATTCGTCCATTGCGCGTTCTGCCATGGTAGGTCCAGCATGCGTTCCATGTCCGCCTCTCCCGAAAGCTTTCGGGACTGCTGATTTAGCCAAAATGTGAGGCCGTATGACGGGTTTGCCTGCGAGCCGGTAAACGCTTCGCGCAACAAATTGGCCGGAACGATTTGCCGCCCGTGATAGTTGCCGCGCCCGAGCACGAGCTCGCCGAGCCGCGCCCATTCTCGGGCGGTTAACTCAAAGCCGGTCGCAGGCAGGGGATTGCCCTTCGCATCTTGTTTGTAATTCAGCCGACGCAGCCCGAGCCGATTCAACACGCGTGCTTCGATGTAACGGGTCGTGGCGCGCCCATTCAATTTTCGGCGCAGCAGCTCCGAAAAAATCTGGAGATGACTCGGGCCATAGATGAAAGCCGATCCCGCAGCAAAGCTGGTCAATCGAATCGCCACGGCAATTCGGTCGCGGATCGATGCGCGCTGAAGGCGCGAAGCGCCTTCGATCCCATCGGTCTGGTTGAGCAACTGACGGATGGTGATCTGCGATTTGCGCGGGTCGCTCTTCCATTCAGTGATCGTGTCGGAGACCGGATCGTCGAGTTTGAACAGTCTATCATTCACCGCTGCGAGCGCGGCGATTCCCCAAAAGCTTTTCGTTCCGCTGAAGATCGGCCATCTGTCGCGCGCCGATCCGCCATTGGCATAATGCTCGAAAATCGTCCGGCTATTTTGCATGACCAGCATCGAAACGCCGCGCTCGCTTTCAGAATATCTTGCGGCGCGCGCGCAATCGGATGGGCGGATTTCCGCAAGTGCCGAGGCCGATATTGTGATAAGGAGGAAAAGTACAGCTAGCCATCGCGCGCGTTTCGTATCCGGGGAGCGCAGGCTGGCAATCTGTTGTCCTTGGCAGCTTGCCGACGACTCCCAGCACGCTGCAGCACTCCTGCACAATGAGCGTTCGATGAACTTTTCGGCAGGCTGCCGAAAAGGACAGGCTGGCAGCCTGTGCTCCCCAGCAACCGACGTGCGCACGCTACTCGGAGCCTGCCGATCCCGCCTGCGTCGACGCAGAAGGTTCGGGCGTTGGCCGCGCGACCGGCAGATGACGCGTGCGCAACTCTTCCACATTTGGCAGTTCATCCAGAGCGCGGAGGCCGAAGTGATCGAGAAAAAATTGCGTCGTCTCGTAAAGAAGCGGGCGTCCGGGGATTTCGGCGCGACCGGCGATCTTAACCAGGCCCCGCTCAATCAACGTTTGCAGCACGCCATCGATGTTGACGCCGCGAACCGCTTCGACATCGGCGCGTGTGATTGGTTGGCGATACGCGATAATCGCGAGCGTCTCCAGCGCGGGCGCGCTCAGGCGCGCCGGTTTAGGCGCGGGAAAAAGCTGGCGCACCCACTGGGCGTATTTTGGATCGGTAGCCAGCTGCCAGCCTTCCGCTTTTTCGATAAGCTGAAATGCGCGCTGCTCCTGCACGTATTCTATTTTCAGCTGCTCAAGCGCACCAGCGACTTCGGCTTGGCTTACGTGCGTGAATTCGTTACGCGAAACCTCGTCCTCCGCGCCCTTGATTACCGTGGCCATTTCACGGATCGAGAGTGCCTTTTGCGCGCTGAACAGAACCGCTTCAATTACGCGGGACAAAGTCATATGTCGTATATGTCGTATATAGCCGGCTAGCCAACTCCAATCGCACTTTGAATTGCGTCTGCGATCCGATCCGCTTGCTTGTCGATCTTGTCGAACTCACGGCCCTCGATGAGCAGGCGAATTTTTGGCTCAGTCCCGGAATAACGCAGGAGCACGCGGCCTTTGCCGGAAAGTTCTTTCTCGGCTTCGTTTACCAGTTTCATCACCGTGGGCAACTCAGCCAGCGGGCGTCTTTCCTTCACTACCAGGTTCCGTTGAGCCTGCGGATATTTTTTCAGACAAGTTTTCAATTTGCTTAGCGGTTGCCCGGTTTGGTGCATGATGCGCAACACCTGGAGGGCGCTGATGATGCCGTCGCCGGTAGTGGTGAAATCACGGAATATGACGTGACCGCTCTGTTCGCCCCCGAGATTTAGTTTCCGCTGCACCATTTCTTCAATCACATAGCGATCGCCCACCTTTGTGCGCATCACTTTTCCACCCTGTGCGCCGATCGTCTCGTCGAGGCCAAAATTGCTCATGACCGTGGCGACGACAGTGTTCTGCTCAAGCCGGCCACCCTGCAACAGATCGATTGCAGCAATGGCGAGAATCTCATCGCCATCGACAATCTCTCCGTTCTCGTCGCAAAGCAGGACGCGATCAGCGTCGCC
>QHOW01000216.1 GCA_003219435.1 Verrucomicrobiota bacterium
ACTTGTTCAGCCACCGATGTTCGAGTTCCTGGCCTTCCTCCAGCCCGAACCGCTCCATGATTCGGGTCATCCGATCGGCTGCGCCGAAGTTGCGCATCAAATCGTCTTCAAAGCTGACGTAAAATCGTGATGCGCCCGGGTCGCCCTGCCGCGCGCAACGCCCGCGTAATTGGCGGTCGATTCGGCGCGCTTCGTGCCGCTCAGTGCCGATCACCATCAATCCGCCACGATCGGCTACGCCAGGACCAAGTTTAATATCAGTGCCGCGGCCCGCCATGTTCGTCGAAATGGTGACCGTGCCCGGTTGGCCGGCGCGCTGCACGATCTCCGCTTCCTGCATGTGAAATTTCGCGTTCAACACATTGTGCGGAATTTTCTCCCGCTTCAGCATGCGGCTGAGCAACTCGGAAGCTTCCACGCTTACCGTGCCAACCAGCACCGGCTGCTGCTTGTTGTGGCAGTCTCTAATTTCGTTGATGACCGAGTTGTATTTTTCACGCCGGGTTTTATAAATCCGATCGTTGTGGTCCGTGCGCGCGACTGGCCGGTTCGTCGGAATCATATTGACGTCGAGCTTGTAAATGTCGTGGAACTCGGCCGCTTCCGTTTCGGCCGTGCCGGTCATGCCGGCCAGCCTTTGATAAAGTCGAAAGTAATTCTGGATCGTAATCGTGGCCAGCGTTTGCGTTTCGCGGTCGATCTGAACGCCTTCCTTCGCTTCAACCGCCTGATGTAATCCATCACTCCACCGACGCCCCGGCATTTTGCGGCCGGTGAACTCATCGACAATCACGACCTTGTTCTCTTCGATCACGTACTGCACGTCCTTCTCGAACAAGCAGTAGGCACGCAGCAGCTGCGAGATGTTGTGGATCCGCTCGGCCTGCGCGTCGCAATGCTGCTGGCGGTCTCCTTTCCTCTTGTCCTTCTCTTCCGGCGACAGCGCCGGATCGAGATCAATTTCAGTAAACTCGTTAATCAAATCCGGCAGCACGAATGCATTCGGATCGTCCGGATTCAGAAAGACGCGGCCCTGTTCGGAGAGATCGGCTTCGTTCGATTTTTCGTCGATGGTAAAGAAGAGTTCTTCCTTGAGCGCGAACACTTCCTCCTTCCGCGTGTCCTGGAAAAACGAAAGCTCCGCTTTATCGATGGCGCGCCGCTTTTCCGGGTCTTCCATCATGCGGAGCAGCTGTTTATTGCGCGGCTGCCCCAGTTTAACTCTAAACATGAGCAGACCACCTTCAGCCATGAACTCAGCCTTCTTCGCTGGATTCGCTTCTGCTTTTTCAAACGCTTCGATCGCTTCGCTGGCAACGCGGTTGCAAAGCATGTTCTGCTTGCGCACCAACTGCTCGATAAGTGGTTTCCATTTGTCGTACTGATGCGTGGAAATCGTCGCCGGCCCGCTGATGATAAGCGGGGTGCGCGCTTCATCGATCAGGATCGAATCGACTTCATCGACAATCGCGTAATGATAACCGCGCTGGACCTGTTGCTCGCGCGTGGTCGCCATGCCGTTGTCGCGCAGATAATCGAAGCCGAACTCGCTGTTCGTCCCGTAAGTAATGTCCATTGCGTATTGCTCGCGACGGACATCTGGCTCCTGATCATGCTCAATGCAGCCAACCGTCAGCCCGAGGAAATCGTAGAGTTGTCCCATCCATTCCGCGTCGCGTCGCGCCAAATAATCGTTCACCGTCACCAGATGCGCGCCACGGCCAGTGAGCGCGTTCAAGTAAAGCGGCAAAGTCGCGACCAAGGTTTTGCCTTCGCCGGTCGCCATTTCCGCGATCCGGCCACGATGCAAAACGATTCCGCCAAGGAGCTGCACGTCGAAGTGCACCATGTCCCACGTCATTGGCTGATCGCACACCGTGAAGCTATTTTGTCGATCTTTCAGTCTGCGCGCCGCGTTTTTTACGACTGCAAACGCCTCCGGCAAAATCTCATCCAGCTTTTTCCATTGGTCTTCCAGCTCGGGAATTTCCGCCAGTTCTGCTTTCCAGACTGCCGTTTTTGCGCGCAAATCCTCATCCGACAAGCTTTTGAATTGATCATCAAACTCGTTGATTTGGCGCACCATCGGCATCAACCGCTTGAGCTCGCGCTGGTTCTTCGACCCCAGAATTTTCCTTAAAACCCACGTAACCATTTCACCCTTAATATCGGCGAGATTCCGCCACTATCAATCTGGTAGGGACGGCTCGCCGAGCCGTCCGCGGCGCGCCCGGCGGTCGTGCCCTACCGTGTTCATTGTGCGAGAGAAGTTTGCAGCTACAATCCGGGGCATGAAGAAAATCATCTCCACGAGCGAAGCCCCGGCGGCAATCGGACCTTACTCGCAAGCGATTCGCAGCGGAAATTTCCTGTTTTGCAGCGGCCAAATTCCACTCGACCCAAAGTCCGGCCAGATCGTCTCAGGCGACATCGCCGCGCAGACCCGGCGCGTGCTGGATAATATCGGAGCCGTTTTGAAAGCCGAAGGCCTCACTTTCGAGAGCATCGTGAAAACAACGATTTTCCTCACCGATCTCGCCGATTTCCAAACCGCTAACGAAACCTACGGCTCGTATTTCAAGCAACAGTTCCCTGCCCGATCGACAGTCCAAGTGTCGGCCCTGCCCAAGGGAGCGAAGGTCGAAATCGAAGTCATTGCGGTTGCGGATGACGGCAAATCAAGCGGCGACATGGCCTATGACACTTCCGGCTAGATTTTGTCGCTAGAGGAGAGATGAAAATGACCATCAACCTTCTCGCGCAATCACTTCCGGGGAGCGCACGCGCCCCCGCGTGCACGTTTCGGCGCCCCCGCCGAAACGCTCTAAGAATGGCCATTCCAAAGAACGAACATCATCAGAAAAAGTTCGCGAAGACGAGGGCGTCTTCGCCGGCACGCGAGGCGCGTGCGCTCCCCAGATGAACGAAGATCTCCTCACTCTTTTCCGCAAAACCGGAGCGCTACTCGATGGCCATTTCGTTTTGCGCTCCGGCTTGCACAGCCGGCAATATTTCCAATGCGCAATACTTCTTCAGCATCCTGATATCGCCGCAAAAGTCTGCGGATGGCTCGCCGACAATCTCCGCGAATTTGATTGCGACTCGGTGATCTCCCCTGCCCTTGGTGGAATTATTGTCGGCCAGGAAGTCGGTCGCGCGTTGGGCAAACGCCACATCTTTGTCGAAAAAGACGAGGGCAAACTTGTTTTGCGGCGCGGTTTTCAAATTGCGCCGAATGAAAAATTCATCGTCGTCGAAGACGTCGTCACCCGCGGTGGACGCGTCCAGGAAACAATCGACATCGTCCGTGCGCATGGCGGAATTGTTTCCGCAGTCGGCGTGATTCTCGATCGGAGCGGCCAGGTCAAACCGGATTTTGGTGGTCCCTTTGTCAGCTTAATCGAAATGAACGTGGAAACCTTCGCCGCCGATAAGTTGCCCCCAGATCTCGCGAGAATCCCCGCCGTCAAACCCGGCAGCAAATAGTCCGTCGAATTAAGGAAGACAAAAGAGCGTTGCTGCCGGCTGTGTTGCGCATAGTCTGCTTTAACGCAGCATGAAAATCGGTTTTGCCCAAATTAACCCGACCGTCGGGGATTTGAGCGGCAATTTCGAGAAGATCATCCATGCTTACGAACGCCTCGCCGCTGCCGGCGCGGAGTTGGTTCTGACCCCGGAACTGGCTATCACCGGATATCCGCCGCAGGATTTGGTTTTCAAATCGCGTTTTGTCCCGGAGAACCTTGCCATCCTCGAGCAGCTTCACTCGCGCGTGGAAAATGCGGCTTTGCTCGTCGGTTTCGTTGATCGAAACCAAGGACGCGGCAAGCCTTTCCATAATGCCGCCGCCCTGCTCGAGCGTGGCAAACCAATTCGCAAGGCTCATAAGTCGCTTCTGCCGACCTACGACGTTTTCGATGAGGATCGTTATTTCGAACCGGCATGCCACCTAGAGCCGTTCGAGATCCGGGGTAAAAAAATCGGCGTGACCATTTGTGAAGACATTTGGACCGAACATTATCTGCCCCGACCACTTTACGATATCGAGCCGGTTCGCGGGTTGATCGCGCAAGGCGCGGAAATCATCGTCAATTTGAGTTCGTCGCCGTTTACGTTGCACAAGCCCGCGGTCCGCTACGAGATGGTCGCGGGCTCTGCGCGCACGCATCGGCGACCCATCTGCTATTGCAATG
>QHOW01000217.1 GCA_003219435.1 Verrucomicrobiota bacterium
GAGAAAGGCGTACCAGCGGGAGCCAACTGCATCCAGCAGAGTCTTCATATAACGACCAAGCGGTGTGCCCAGCGCATTAACAGAAGAGACGCCGCGGCTTGTGATCCGGCCTGAGATACGAGTGCGTTCCTTGTAGGCACGATATGCGGACGGCGCTTGCGCCGACGCGGGAGCAACGAAAGACTTGATCTCTTGCTTGGGTTTTGCGGTTAACATCGCAAATTGCTCCGCAGCCGTAAGCGGCTGCGGCGGAGCGGTCGACTGCGGTGCTGCCGATGAATTCGGATTTTCTTGTGGCGCGGCGCTGGGCTGCGGTTGGGCCCCATTCATTTGAAGCGAATACGGATGTGTCTCCAAATCCACCATGGATCGATCTTTCCCCATCTGCGATGGCAATGGCGCTTGCCCTGCAGCGGGAAGCTCGCTGGCCGCGATGGAATTGGCGTTTGACTCAAATGTTTTCTCCTCCGGCGGCCGGGCTGATTTCTTGGATTCGTCCGTTTCTATAAACGCGGAATTCTTCGGAACAAGCGACGACGGCGAAAGGTCGACAAACGTGAGTTCGACTGGCTTTTCCTCCATCGGAAGAGCTGGCGAGAAAACCCCGCCGAAGGCAGCAAGCAAAAACGCGATAACCAGGTGAATGAGAATCGCCGCCAGCAACGCCCACAAAACCGCTCGAGCGTCGTATTCGCGATCAATCAGTCGGTCGCCGGGCCGGGCGAACATGATGTCAGCCGTCGTCATGTGAGCGGTCTGTTAATAGTAAGAAAAGATTCAGGCTCAGAGTTCTCTCAGCTTAAGGTTTGCACATTATCTCAGCCTGCAGGCCCTGACAACTTGCGAGCCGAAAGTGGCGGGTGTCTGGATGTATAGGAAGTTAGACTTCCAGCCTGACTCGGCAGGTGGGCATCTTGTCCGCCACGGGATGGACTCGCTGCGGCGAGCCTGCCTTCTCGCTCGGCAGGCTGGAAAGCCTATCTTCCTCAAAGCCGTCCGCGCATCCTCCTTTTTGTCATTCCGAGCGGAGTCGAGGAATCTCTTGGTGTTCCTGACTTCCGTAAAACTGTCCGCGCGTCCTTTCCTTTGTCTTTTCGATCGGAGTGAAGTGGAGTGTTCCGCTCTTGCGGGATTGGTGCTCCTGACTTGCGTAACGCTGTCCGCGCGTAATGAAACAAGTATTGCTGCGCGTAACCGCCATGATCTCCAAAATAGGTTTCAGAAAATTCGCGCAACCGCTGCGTTGTCGTTTTCCCATTCCCCGGAAAATATTTTTCTCTTAAAACACGCTCGATCCAGACATCGATCGGAAAGGCCCGCAGACGTTCGTACGCAAAGAGCATGACACAATTAGCGATCTTTGCTCCCACACCTGGCAATGCGCAGAGTTTTTCTCGAAGATCGGTATCCGAAAGCGCCGACCACGCGTCGAGATCCGCTTCGCCTAAACTGACGAGCCTTGCGGTCGCGAGCAGGTTCTTGGCGCGATAACCGAGCGCGCATTTCCGCAGTTCGCTTTCGGAACTTTCAGCGAGGCGTTGCACGGAAGGAAATGTGTGGACAACCTGATGATCGATCTGGCGCGCCGCGCCGAATCGTTCGCGCAACGCTTTCGAAATTTGCCGAATGTGCGCGACCTGTTTCATCGATGAGCAGATGAATGTGGCCAGGCACTCCCATTTCGGCTGTCGAATGATCCGTAACCCGTGACAAAAATGTCGGGCCGCGCTCATCGCTGGGTCGTTCGGAAACGAAGCGCAAATTTCTGCCAGGGGATGATCGAGCGCGAAATAATGCGCGATAATTCTGGGTAGCGCACGCCTCTGGCGTGTTGGTTGCGGCGTCCTGCCGCAACGAACTTTCAAAACGTTCCTCCCTTGTTCCACGCACACTAGCGAATCACCAACCGCACCCACAAAACCATTGCCGACCTTTTCCCAGTGGAAAACCTGGCCAGAGTCAAGAGTCGTTGCCAGATCGAAATCGGGAGCATGAATTTTAACGAGATGCACCAGCAAACATCTAACCTCCAACGCTCAACGTCCAACGCCCAACGCTGGAAAAAGCACGTTGCGCGTTTGCAAAATTCTGTCACCTAAGATCGGCATGAACGGGCGCCTCGCGATCGATTCAGGGGTCTTGCTCTCATATTTTGTCCTCATCATCTCCATCGGCCTCTATATGGGCCGGAAGGAAGAAGGTCTCAAAGACTTCGCGCTTGGCGGTCGCAGAATCCCGTGGTGGGCCGTGCTCGCTTCCCTTATCGCGGCGGAAACGAGCGCCGGTACATTCTTCGGAACGCCGGGCGAGGGCTTCAGCCACCGCGATTACACCTACTTGCAGCTCGCCTTCGGCACGATCATCGGACGTGTTCTCGTCAGCTACATTTTCATCAAACCGTATTACGACTACAAAGTTTTCTCGATCTACGAATATCTGACCGCACGCTTCGGGATCGCGAGTAAAAATGCGGCCTCCGCTGTTTTCATGATCACCCGTCTGCTCGCGTCCGGAGCGCGGTTATATGTGGCAGCCATCGCACTCGCTCTTGCCTACGAAATGATCAGCGGCGCTCGACCGAATCAAATTCAAACTCTCTGGATTTACCTCGGTGCCACCATTGCCATTGTCATTCTCACGGCTATTTACACCACGTTCGGTGGCATCAAGGCTGTCATCTGGACCGATTTGATTCAAGCTTCGATCATGATTGGCAGCGCATTGATCGCGCTTGCTTTGCTTTACTTCGCAATCCCAGGCGGCTGGCACGAAATCGTTCAACGCCACGGCCCATTCCAAGTTTCGGATCTCATCACAACCGGTCTTGATCCGGCTAAACATGGCTGGGACCAAGTGAAGAACATGTTCGAGACGGAGTACACGATTTTTGCCGGCTTGATCGGGGCTGCGTTCATCACGATGGGAACACACGGCACCGATCAGGACATGGTGCAGCGAATGTTGACTGCGCCCGACATACGCCGGAGCCGTCGCTCCCTTATTTGCTCCGGGCTCGCCGACATCCCAATCGCGTTCACGTTCCTCAGCATTGGGTTACTGCTCTGGGTTTATTATCAAGCCCATCCCGATCCGACGCTGCCGAAAACGCCTAACGAAACGTTTTGCCATTTCATCTTATACGAGATGCCGGTCGGACTCCGCGGTCTTTTAATCGCGGGTATTTTCGCCACCGCCATGGGATCGCTCAGCACCGCGCTCAACGCGCTCGCCACCAGTTTCACCCGCGATTGGTATGAGCCTTACCTCAATCCTGAAGCCACAGACGAACAAAGCTTGCGCGCCGTGCGCTGGGCGACGGTGTGGTTTTCTGTCCTGATGATCATCGTTGCTTCGACAACGTCTTATCTTGTCATTGTGCACCCGAACGTCCGGATCATCCCAATCGTAATCGGAATTTTCGGCTACACCTACGGCTCATTGCTCGGTGTGTTTTTTGCGGGAATGCTAACCAAGGCGCGCGGGAACGATCGGGGCAACATCATTGCCATGATCGTCGGCTTTACTGTTGTTGCCATCCTGAGCGGATTGCCGAATGGCATCGCCAATATTTTCGGCACGCAACTCTATACACAGCCGGGCTGGCTGCCGGTGCTGGCATTTCCGTGGTGGATTTCTTTCGGAACGATCGTCACTTTTTCGGTAGCGGTTCTTTTCCGGACTGGCCGCGAACATCACCCGCCCGCGGCTTAACGCGATATTAAAACAAGAATTGACCGGGCGGGCATCACCGACTTACTTGGGCGTCAACAGCAGTATCTTCAGGAAACCCTCAGCCACCAAATCCCATGCCCCACATCGTGACCGACAAATGCAATGGATGCAAGTTCACCGACTGTGTGGAGGTGTGCCCGGTTGCCTGCTTCTACGAACTGGACAACCAGGTGGTCATTCACCCGGAGGAGTGCATTGATTGCATGGCATGTGTCGACGTATGCCCGGTGCACGCGATCTACGAGGAGAACGACCTTCCGCCCGAGTTCGCGAAAGATGTCGAATTCAACGCGGTTCAGTCCAGGCAGATAAAGGACTCGGGCACGGAAGCGATCACAGTCCGCAAGGAGCCCCTGCCCGGCGCCGCGGAGCGAAAAAAGGCCC